>JBJOEU010000074.1:0-6098 GCA_046049115.1 Pseudomonadota bacterium | reverse complement strand
ATAGATTTACCTAAAGACACCCTGCTGGCTGGGCTCGAGGGTTGTTTGGTCTAGGAAATTTAAAGTACAATCCCGCGCCACGGCCAGTATTAATAAATATTGGCCAAAAGGGTAGTAAAACTTTGGCAGAATGAAGCAATAATGATTTAGATCCATGGAAAGAATGAAATGACGGTAAAAACACCAACGAAATCTACGGCTGCAGCAAAAGCCCCTAGTAAAGTGGCAAGCGCAAAAGTTGCCAAAGGTGCCCCTCTAACAGAAGCTGAATTACTCAAGATGTCCGAAAAGGACTATATGAATGTTGGCCAGTTAGATTTTTTCCGTCAGAAGTTATTGACCCTGAAAGCAGACATTCTGAAGAATGCCTCGGAAACAACAGAGCATTTACGTGAAAATATTTTGGTTCCTGATCCTGCGGATCGTGCAACGATTGAAGAAGAGCATGCTCTTGAGTTACGCACGCGTGATCGTGAGCGCAAGCTACTAAAAAAAGTAGAGCAGGCTTTGGCTCGTATCGAGTCCGGTGATTACGGCTGGTGTGAAGAGACTGGTGAGCCAATTGGCCTAAACCGTCTTATTGCGCGCCCAACAGCCAACCTTTCTCTAGAGGCGCAAGAGCGCCGTGAACTGCGTCAAAAGTTGTTTGGCGATTAATTGACTAGACCGAATATAAAAGCAGCAATGACAACGCAATCCCCATCTATTAGTGACATCTCCCCTTTACTAAAGGCGGAGATTCTGGCCGAGGCCTTGCCTTACATCCGCGCTTATCACGGTAAGACGATTGTGATTAAGTACGGCGGAAACGCAATGGTCGAAGAACGCCTGAAGGAAAGCTTTGCACGCGATGTCATTTTGCTTAAGCTAGTTGGCATGAACCCAGTGGTGGTGCATGGTGGCGGCCCGCAAATTGATGAGGCCCTGAAGAAGATTGGTAAGACGGGCACCTTTATTCAAGGCATGCGCGTGACCGATGAAGAGACTATGGAAGTTGTTGAGTGGGTTCTCGGTGGCGAAGTGCAGCAAGATATTGTGATGTTGATTAATCACTTTGGTGGTCAAGCAGTTGGTTTGACTGGTAAAGACGGTGGCTTGATTCGTGCGAAAAAGATGTTAGTTGCAGATGAAAAGAAGCCCGGCGGAACAATCGACTTAGGCTTTGTAGGTGAGATTGAAGCGATTAATCCTGCAGTTGTAAAAGCATTGCAGGATGATGCTTTTATTCCAGTGATTTCCCCTATTGGATTTAGCGAAGAAGGTCAGGCATACAACATTAATGCAGACTTAGTGGCTGGCAAGATGGCGGAAATTTTGCATGCAGAGAAACTAGTCATGATGACCAACATTCCTGGTGTGATGGATAAAAGCGGTAATTTGTTGACTGACCTGACTGCACGTGAAATTGATGGCTTATTTGCTGACGGCACTATTTCTGGTGGCATGTTGCCAAAGATTTCTTCTGCATTAGATGCGGCAAAGAGTGGCGTAAATTCAGTGCACATTATTGATGGACGAATTGAGCACTCTTTATTGCTAGAGATTTTGACAGAGCAAGCATTTGGTACGATGATTCGTTCCCGCTAAGAGTTGAACTAGAGATATAAATATGCGTGATTCTTTTGACCCTACTGCTTCAGAGATCGAAGTAACGGCTGCCGAAGAGGGCAAGACACGTAAGCGTCCGCGCCCAGGTGAGCGCCGTCTCCAGATTTTGCAAGTGCTGGCAGAGATGTTGCAAAATCCCAAGGGTGAACGCGTAACGACTGCGGCATTAGCTGCAAAAATTCAAGTCTCAGAAGCAGCGCTCTATCGACATTTTGCTAGTAAAGCGCAGATGTTTGAGGGCTTAATTTCTTTTATTGAGCAAACCGTTTTTGGCCTGATTAATCAGATCAATCAAAAAGAAGAGTCTGGACTTGCACAAGCTCGCGGTATTTTGCAAATGCTTTTATTTTTTGCAGAAAAAAATCCGGGCATGACTCGCGTGCTATTAGGTGATGCCCTATTGCAAGAAGACGATCGTTTGCAAGAGCGTATTACACAAGTGCTGGATCGTGTTGAAGCATCTTTAAAGCAGGCACTGCGTATCGCTTTAACTCAGGATGGTCCTTGGGCAAATGTGCCTCAAGATGAAGTTAGTGTTCGCGCGACAATGTTGATGAGTTATGTTTTGGGTCGCTGGCACCGTTTTGCCCGCAGCGGCTTCAAGAAGCTTCCAACCGAAGCTTCTGATGTGAGCCTTCGCATTCTTCTGTCCGAATGAGCGAGCTACACCTCTCTAGAAATACTATTCACTTTGCCGAGCCTTTGCCTTTGCAAAGTGGCGCTATCTTATCGGGCTACGATTTAGTAATTGAAACTTACGGCAAGCTCAATGCCGATAAAAGTAATGCTGTGTTGGTTTGTCACGCATTAAATGCATCACATCATGTTGCCGGACCCAATCCGGATAATGCAAAAGATATCGGCTGGTGGGACAACATGATTGGACCAGGTAAGCCGGTAGATACCGATCACTTCTTTGTCATTGGCGTTAATAATTTAGGCTCTTGCTTTGGATCTACTGGTCCAATGAGTCTTAATCCTGCTACTGGCAAGCCTTACGGCGCAGATTTCCCAGTAATTACAGTGGAAGATTGGGTAAATACCCAGGCGCGCTTGGCTGACAAGTTGGGCATTCGCCGTTTTGCTGCGGTAATTGGTGGAAGCTTGGGCGGAATGCAGGCATTGGCTTGGTCTATCCAGTTCCCCAAAAGACTCGCCCATTGCTTGGTCATTGCTTCGACACCAAAACTGAGTGCGCAGAACATTGCATTTAATGAAGTGGCGCGCAATGCCATTTTGTCTGATCCGGATTTTCATGGCGGTAATTACTACGAGCACGGCGTAGTGCCAAAGCGTGGCCTCAAGTTGGCTCGCATGGTCGGACATATCACCTATTTATCTGACGATGACATGGCAGAAAAATTTGGGCGCGAGCTGCAAAGACCTAGTGGCGAGTCTCAAGACTATCGCTTTAGCTTTGATGTGGAGTTTGAGGTTGAAAGCTATTTGCGTCATCAAGGCGACAAGTTCTCCACTTACTTTGACGCCAACACGTATTTGCTAATTACTAGAGCGCTGGATTATTTTGATCCCTCCCGCCGCTATGAAGGTAGCTTAAATCGCGCCCTCGCGGAAGTGCAGGCTAAGTTTTTAGTCGTGAGCTTTTCTACGGATTGGCGCTTCCCACCTAATCGTAGTCGCGAGATTGTGGAGTCTTTGCTCAGTAATAAGAGCGAAGTCAGTTATGCAGAGATTGATGCGCCTCATGGGCATGACGCTTTCTTGTTAGACGACCCGCGTTATCACAATTTGATCCGTGCCTACTTTGAACAAATGTTAGAGGTGAAGGCATGAAGCGCACAGACTTTGCCGCGATAGCAAATTGGATTGCGCCCAATAGCGAAGTGCTAGATCTTGGCTGTGGTGACGGTAGCTTCTTGGAGTATTTACAAAAGCAAAAACCCGTGCACGCTTATGGAGTTGAGATTGACGATGCGCGCGTACTTTCTTGTGTGCAAAAAGGTTTGAACGTTATTCAGCAAAATCTTGAAGGGGGCTTGGCGCTCTTTGAGAACAATAGTTTTGATACTGTTGTGCTCTCACAAACACTTCAAACCATTCACGAAACTGAAAAGATTCTGCGTGAAGTAGTTCGGGTTGGCAAGGAGTCAGTGGTTTCTTTCCCGAACTTTGGCCATTGGTCACACCGCCTAGCTGTTGGCTTTGGCCGCATGCCAGTTTCTAAAAGTCTGCCTTACCAGTGGTACAACACGCCCAATGTGCGCGTTCTCACAGTAGCTGATTTTGAAAAATTAGCCTCGAGCTTGGGTTTGCAAATTCTGGATCAATGCATCCTGCATGAGGGGCGGCAAGTTACCTTGATGCCCAATCTTTTTGGAAGCCTAGCGCTGTTCCGCGTTCGACGTGCTTAGTAGTGCTCAGTCCTGGCTGAAAGATTTTCGGGTTTACCTCGAATGGCCTTGTCTTCGAATGCTCTTCCTGGGCTTCTCTGCTGGTCTTCCCCTGCTGCTTATTTTGGGAACGCTGAGTTTCTGGCTAAGAGAGGCTGGCATTGATCGGAGCACTATTGGATACCTTACCTGGGTTGGCTTAATCTACGCTTTTAAGTGGATGTGGGCACCTTTGGTCGATCGACTAGCCATTCCTTTTTTATCAACATTGTTTGGCAGAAGGCGTAGTTGGCTTCTCTTTGCGCAATTGTTGATTATTCTTGGTCTGATAGGTATGGCCAGCATTGATCCCAAAGTTCAACTGACGCCGATTGTGTGGTGCGCGCTTCTCGTAGCATTTGGTTCTGCAACCCAAGATATTGCTTTAGACGCTTTTCGGATCGAGTCTGCAGATAGTGATCACCAAGCGGCTCTGGCGGCCACTTACCAAACAGGCTATCGACTGGCTTTGATTTGGTCTGGTGCTGGCGTTCTCTGGTTAGCTGCCCGCGCTGAAGCTGGTATGACTGGCTATGATCCAGCCGCCTGGCAATTTGCTTATCTTTGTATGGCGCTTTCTATTGGCGTGGGTGTGGTCACTACCTTGTTTAGTAAAGAGCCCGTTCGCATTGAGCTTGCAAAAGCACGTAATGCAGGAGCATGGTTACATCAAACTTTGATTGAGCCATTTGCAGACTTTATTAAACGTTATGGTTGGCATGCTATTTTGATTTTGTCCTTAATTGCTATCTATCGGATAAGTGATGTGGTGATGGGCATTATGGCCAACCCGTTTTATGTTGATATGGGCTATACCAAAGATGAGGTGGCAGCGGTCAGCAAGGTCTTTGGTGTTGTGATGACATTGGTTGGCGCCTTCGTTGGAGGCGTGCTCACTTTGCGTTTCGGCGTGATGCGGATTTTATTTTTGGGTGCGATTTTATCGGCCATCAGCAATTTGTTGTTTGCTTGGCTTGCCACGCAGGGCCATGACTTACATGGCTTGATCTGGGTAATCTCTGCCGATAATTTGAGTTCCGGTATTGCAACGGCTGCGTTTATTGCTTTTCTGTCAGCGCTAACGAACATTCAGTACTCTGCAACTCAGTACGCCTTGTTTAGTTCGATGATGCTCTTATTGCCAAAGTGGTTGGCTGGTTTCTCTGGCGTCTTTGTTGATAGCTTTGGTTACTCAAGCTTTTTTATTAGCACTGCGATTATTGGTGCGCCAGTCTTAATTTTGATTTGGCTCACCATTCATTTCAAAGTAGTGGAATTTAAAAAGCACGACTCACAGGTTTTTAAATAGACCAGTCGTAGTCCACTGTCAGTGGCGCATGATCTGAGAAGCGCTCCTCTTTATACACAGTAGTATTTTTGGCGCTTGCCGAAATTCCTGGTGTGGTGATGTGATAGTCGATTCTCCAGCCTACGTTCTTTGCATAAGCTTGACCACGATTACTCCACCAGGTGTAGCAGCTGTCAGTAGCCTCGGGCTCTAGCTTTCTATAGACATCTACATAGCCAACTTTATTAAACAGGTTTGTTAGCCAAGCACGCTCCTCAGGCAAAAATCCCGAGCTCTTGAGATTGCCTTTCCAGTTTTTGAGATCAATTTCATTATGGGCAATATTCACATCCCCACACAGCACAATCTCGCGCCCTGACTTTTTCAGTTCAACCAGGTGAGGCAAGAAAGACTCTAAATAGCGAAACTTAGCCTCTTGCCTTTCTGGTGAGCTGGAGCCTGAGGGCATGTATACCGAGATCACGGATAGTTTTTTAAAGCGGGCTTCGACATAACGCCCCTCAGCATCAAACTCTGTATTTCCGTAACCATAGAGCACCTCGTCAGGCTGATGCGGGGTGTAGATGCCGCAACCGCTATAGCCTTTTTTTTCGGCATGATGAAAAAAGCCATGCAGACCATCTGGATTGAGGATGGCATCTTCTAAATCGTCTTGTTGGGCCTTGAGCTCCTGCATGCAGACAAAGTCCGCTTTTTGCTTTACAACCCAAGGCAGAAAGCCTTTTTTGACCGCCGAGCGGATACCGTTGAGGTTGGCAGAAATGATGCGTAACATATAGGCCTATGAGCTC
>JBJOEU010000073.1:0-7149 GCA_046049115.1 Pseudomonadota bacterium | reverse complement strand
ACCACGATTATGGTGGGAGATATCGCTGGAATCGTCGGCGGAGCCATTATTACCGAGCGTGTTTTTGCTTGGCAGGGAATGGGAACTCTATTTAATAAGGCGATTAACTCATTTGATTTAAATCTCTTGATGGGGGTTATTCTCTTTCTCTCGACCCTAGCAATCTTGGCTAACTTAATCGCTGATCTTCTATACTCATTATTAGACCCTCGAATTCGTGTAGGAGCTCGAAAGAGTAAAAATGTTGAAATCGTTAATGATGCCAACGAAAATGCCATTTTAAATAAGGAGACTGAAGGTTTAAGCCAAGGTCAGATTGTTCTTCGTAGATTCATCC
This sequence comes from Pseudomonadota bacterium, assembly GCA_046049115.1. Classification (GTDB taxonomy): domain Bacteria; phylum Pseudomonadota; class Gammaproteobacteria; order Burkholderiales; family Burkholderiaceae; genus Polynucleobacter. Next base: position 6,812 of record JBJOEU010000073.1, on the reverse strand, counting down.
GCCATAGAGCAGCAATGATCTCTGTAGTTGTCTTATTCACCTTAATCACTGTGGTCTATACATCACTTGATTGGCGTATTGGTGATGAGGAGGATCCTTTTGTTATCCCTGGTTGGTGGAAGTATGGTTTTGAGGATATGCCAGAGCTTCGCTATGGCGAGGATTGCGTTGATGGATCTCTAGGCTGCCCATCGATAGATATGGTGCCATTTATAGATGGCGATGGTATCTCACTTGGGCCTCACCCATTCGGCCAAGATGATATTGGTCGAGATTACTTGGCCCTTGTGATGCGCGGCGCTCAACGTTCACTCTTAGTTATGTTCATCATTGGAGCAATCGCAGCAACTCTTGGAACAGTAATTGGTTCAATTGCCGGATATTTCCGCGGGTGGGTAGATGCGATATTGATGCGCCTTGTAGATTTCATTATTACTGTGCCAGTAATCATCATTGGCTCAGTTATTGGTTTTCATTTTGGCAATAAGGGAGCTGCCTTTCTTGCCCTCCTTTTGGGGCTCTTCTCGTGGACAGGGCTATCAAGATTAGTTAGGGGAGAGTTTTTAACGCTTAGAGAGCGAGAATTCGTTGATGCCTCGCGCGTAGCCGGGGCAAGCAACAGGCGTATTATTTTCAAACATATTCTGCCCAATGCTGTCGGCGTCATCATTGTTTCCGTAACTCTTTTGATGTCTGGCGCGATTTTGCTCTACCAGGATGCCTTTACCACCAGACCATGGCTCTTCTGGTATCCAGGGCTCTTCATTATTGTGATCGCGCTATGTATTAACTTCATTGGAGATGGCCTCCGTGATGCATTTGATCCAAGGCAGCGTCGTAGATTGAGTCGTAAAGAAAAAGCCACTGCTCGCGAGATGCAAAATCGAAGCGAAATGGCTTAAGCATGAAAAAATTGAATAACCAGGGCGAGAGTCAAAAGTGCTGTAATTATGAGCAGTCCGGATTTGTTGACTGCGATAGCGAAATTAAGGCCAGTGAGATGTCCAGACTTTCTGAAGTTTTCGTGCCTGGCTCGAGCGATAGCCGTAGCAGCGCCCGAATTACTCCTGGGACTCTCTCCAGCCCTAATCATTCCGCTATCACCAATTCGAAGTCCCTTAACTTCATTGGGATGGATGTTTCTGCTGTGATATCGACCTGGGGCTTGAGCAGCAAAGGCGTGATACCTCACCCCAGTTGGGAGATGATCTACATACATTGTGAATCGAGCGTCAATTTCGGAGATTTCCTGCCAACCAATGGTGATCTTCTTCATAGGATTAATAATCACAACTCCCTCGTCAGAGAAGATGACTTTGGGATGTATGAAAATCAAATAAAGCAGGGCGCAGAGCCACAAACCCCAAGCGATACTGGGCAAACCACCTTGAAAGCCGTAATCCAAGATATTTACGTAGGAAAAAGAGCTAATTGCAAAATAGGCGGTAAAAGCGAGAAGATAGCCACTTCGGGGTCGAAAATTTTCGACATTGCTCATAAGGGCATCATCTCACGGACAGATGAAAGGGCGGCATAGATGTCTCAACCAATTCTTCAAGTTCGAGATTTCACTGTTGAATTCTGGGTTGATGGGGTCTGGTATCCAGCCGCAATCAAGATGAACTTTGATGTTAAAGCAGGCGGTACTCTGGCAATCGTTGGAGAATCTGGCTCTGGCAAATCAACTACCGCACTTGGCGTTATGAATCTACTTGCATCGAATGCAAGAACTTCGGGAAGCGTGAAAGTCAATGGTATCGAAATGCTTGGCGCCTCACCTAGCGCTTTACGAAAAGCTCGTGGAAAAGAAGTGGCATATATTTTCCAAGAGCCAATGACTGCGCTAAATCCGGTTTACACGATTGGTTTTCAGATAGTGGAAACTCTTAGAACTCACTTTGATATGGGGCCAAAGCAGGCGCGAATTAGGGCCGTTGAATTAATAACGATGGTAGAGATTCCAGATCCTGAACTTTCCTTTGACAAGTATCCCCATCAACTCTCCGGTGGACAACGCCAAAGGGCAATGATTGCCCAAGCCCTTGCCTGCGATCCAGGCCTCTTGATAGCCGATGAGCCAACTACTGCTCTTGATGTAACGATTCAAGCGGAAATCTTGGATTTAATGCGCAACTTAAAAACTCGCCTTAATTCAGCGATTCTGTTAATCACACATGACATGGGTGTTGTGGCCGATATGGCTGATGAGATTCTAGTTATGAAGGATGGGCTAACAGTTGAGCATGGCTCAGCTGATCAAATATTTAATTCTCCAAAGCATCCTTACTCCAAAGAACTTCTAGCTGCAGTTCCAGAGCTTGGAACATCAGCAAAACGTTCTCTTGATGCATCTGCTCGTAAGCAGGCCCCTGTAATTAAACTAGAGAATGTAACAATCGCATATCCAAAAAGAGGTCGAATTCCGGAGTTTGTGGCGGTTAGAGATTTCTCGCTAGAAATTTATCCCGGTGAAATTGTGGGCCTTGTAGGAGAATCTGGCTCGGGCAAAACTACCGTGGGAAGAGCTGCTATTGGATTACTCCCAATAAAATCTGGCAAACTTGAAATTGTTGGTAAAGATATAAGCAATGCCTCGCAAAAAGATCTTTTCACTCTTCGTCGCCACACCGGAATTGTCTTCCAGGATCCGGCGTCATCACTAAATCCTCGCCTTCCAATTGGTGAATCAATCGGTGAACCGATTTTTCTTGCAAAGCTTGCAAAGGGTGATGAATTAAATAAGAGAGTTGAGGATTTGCTTGAACAAGTGGAACTCCCTCGTTCTTACCGAAACCGTTTTCCTCATGAACTCTCAGGAGGACAGAGGCAGAGAGTGGGCATTGCAAGAGCCCTTGCCCTCACCCCAGATTTGTTGATTGCAGATGAACCAACTTCAGCACTTGACGTATCAGTTCAAGCCCGCTTCCTTGAATTATTACTTGATCTGCAAGATAAATTGAAGTTTGCTTGTTTGTTTATTAGCCATGACTTAGCTGTAGTAGACATTCTGGCTCATAGAATTGCAGTGATGCAAGATGGACTTTTGGTTGAAGTTGGCGAGAGAGATGAGATTCTTAAGCGAGCTAAGCACCCTTACACAAAGCGCCTTATTGCCGCCGTTCCTGTCCCTAACCCTGCTGAGCAGAAGAAGAGACGCGAGGCTCGTCTGGCTGGAAAGTTATAAAAGAGTTGTATTTGCAGACTAATTTCAATTGCAATAACTGGCATTTTTCGGCAAACTCTCCCAAAAGCAAAGGCTAAAAGGTGGCGAGTTTTCCATCTCTGGGCTAGAGCTTCCCTCGGACAAGGAGAACTAATGAATAAAAAGCACAAGCTACGAGTAGGACTTGTAGCCCTGGCTTCTTTAGGTCTGGTTGCGGGAATATTAGCGCCAGCCCAAGGAGCAAGAAACACCATCGTCTTTCACGAGACAAATCCATTAACTGGGTTTAACACTGGTCAGAAGAACATGAACCTGACCGCTAATACAGCGGTTTCATATATGAGTGGTATTGGCTTTGGTTACTTTGATGATAAAGGTAATTACATCGATAATACTGTTTTTGGAACCCAGAGAGCTTCAGGATCTGGCTCAAAGTTTAAAATCACATACACCGTAGCTCCAGGACGAGTATTTTCGGATGGAACACCAATCACTGCGGTCAATCTCCTACTTAGCCATGTAACCAGAAGTAATGCCTATGCAATTGCTGCGGGGCTTGGCGATCCTAAGAGCGCTACCGCTTCAGCATTTGACTCAGCTGGATACTCTTCAACCTGGGATCAGTTTGTAGTTGGAGATCCGGTTCTGAGCGCAGACAAAATGTCTATCACGGTTAGCTTCAAGGGTAAGTTTGCAGACTGGAAGCTTTATGCCCCAGGACCATCAGCTGTGCACACCATGGTTCTTATTGCAGACGGAAAGACTTCCCTCCAGCCAGTAGCAGTAAACGTGGATGCAACTGCTGATTTCGAAAAAGCTTTCTTTGCTAAGGACACAGCATTTCTAAAGAAATTGGCTACTGTCTACAACACTAACTACAAAATTACGACCGTTACTTCAAGCACAAATCCTCTTCTCTTTGTTGGAAACGGTGGTTACATCGTAAGTTCAGCAGTAGATAAGCAATCAGTAACCATGAAGAAGAACCCTCGTTATAATTCGGGTCCTGCTTTTAAGGGTGATATTGATACCGTTGTTTTCCGCTATATCACCGATGGAACAGCCGCCAGCCAGGCACTTTCCAATGGCGAATTGGACGTTTACCAGGGTCAGGTGACGGCTGATGCTCTAGCAGCTCTTAAGAAGATCTCTTCCGTCAAGGTAGTTGGAACTTCAGCTGCAATTTATGAGCATTTTGATACTCGTCTAGGCAAGAATGCCAATGATCCTAATCAACCTGAATACAACGGTCCATTTGCCGCAAAATTTGGCGAAAAGGCTCGAGCACTTCGCCAAGCATTCTTGATGTGCGTTCCAAGGCAAGAAATTGTTGACAAGCTGATCAAACCATTTGATCCAGCATCGGTTGTATTAGGTTCAACCTTCACCTTGCCTGGTAGCGATATTTACGACAACGTAGTTCGTGCCAATGGATCTAAGTTCTATACCGGAACCCAGGAAGAGTTGAATAAGCGAGCTCGTGCCTTGATCAAGAAGTATGCACCAGAAGTTACTGTTGCTAAGCCTCTAAAGATCAAGATCCAGGTCCCTGGAAATAATGAACGCCGTGCAAATCAGTTCGCCCTAGCTAAGGCAAATATGGCTAAGTGCGGATTTGATTTAGTCGGCGATGTGCAAGCAGCTTGGAGCCCTCGTATTGGATTCACTGAATATGATGCAGTCTTCTTTGCATATGTTCAAACATCTAATGCTCAGGCAGGAAGTGCTGCTAACTTTAAGCTTGGTGGATCAAATAATCGCATGGGTGTAAATATCCCAGCGCTTACCACTTTGATGGATTCACTAAGCACCCCAATGTCACGAACCGTGCTCGCGCAGAAGTTTATTGCTGCAGAGCGCATCATTCATGATCAAGGCATAACTGTTGGTGTATTCCAGCATCCACAAGTTACAGCCGTAAACAAAGATCTCTCAGGCATAAAGCCTGCGGTCTACTCACCAACATTGGTATGGAACTGGTGGGAGTGGAGCTACTAGAGAGTTATCCTAAAAATTAGGTAGCTTTTTAGCTTATGTGGGCAGATACAGTGGTGCGTTTTGCGCCACTGTATCTCTCCGTTTTATCCATAAAAGAGGAGAGATTGAGATGTTGGCATATGTAATCAGACGTCTTGGCATTCTATTTTTAATCCTCTTCGGTTCCAGTTTTATTCTTTACAATCTTGCCGCAATTTCTGGAGACCCCATTGGTGAACTGCGCTTCTCCGATGATCCTGGGGCTGCCCAGGCAATTATTGATTTAACCCGACAGCTCCGCCTAGATGTCCCGCCTCCGCTTCGTTACTTCATCTGGCTCAAAGGGGTTGTAGGTATCTTTTGGGGCAATGCTGACTTTGGGTTGACTCGAGATAGCTTAAGCGTTGCTACCGAAATAGGAAATGCAATTCCAGTCAGCATTCGTCTAGTTTTTGTAGCCACCTTTGTTGCTATCGTAATTGGAATTGCCATTGGAATTGCTAGTGCGCTGCGTCAATATTCGCGTTTTGATTACACAATGACATTTTTTGCGTTTTTACTTTTTTCACTTCCAATTTTTTGGGTAGCAGTGCTACTAAAGCAATATATGGCAATTCAGTTTAATAATTTCTTATCTGATCCAAAGATACCATTTGGGTGGCTCCTATCATTAAGCTTACTTACGGCAGTCTTTTGGGCTTCCGTTTTGACTAGGAGCCGAGGAAAGTTCTGGCTGATTTTCTCAACAGTGCTTATCTTCACAGCCGTTTCAATAAAAAGTTTGGAAATTTTGGGATGGTTCACAAATCCAAGGCTTGGACCAGTCGTTGTTTTCCTTCTATCTGTGGGAATTGCATTTGCAGTCACTCATATATCAGTTGGGTTATCAAATAGAACTGCATTAAATGCCTCCCTCACCATGTCAGTTCTTACATTAGGCTGGTATTTCCCAATCCAGTCTATTTTTAATTCCCAAACATCTATTTTGCAAATTTTGGGCCTGGGTGTTGTGACCATATTTGTGGCCACAATTACTTCACTCTTCTTCTCGCGCATTGATCGAGGGCCACTGATCAGAACCACAATTTTGACCGCGCTCCTATCTGCCTTTTTGATTGTGGTGGACAAATACATGAGAACTTGGAGCGCATATATGAGCGAGGATGCGGTCAATTACCGTCCTGTCCCAACATTCGGTCAATCTAAGCCGCTATTGCCGCAAGAAGATTATTGGATAAGAACATTAGATATTCTTGTCCACCTTGTTTTGCCAACAATTGCATTAACTTTGATTTCTCTAGCGGGATATGTGCGCTTCTCTAGAGGAACACTTTTGGAAGTTTTAAATCAGGATTACATAAGAACTGCAAGAGCAAAGGGATTAACTGAGCGTACTGTAATTATGCGCCATGCATTTAGGAATACTCTCATTCCGCTAACTACAATTTTGGTGGCAGATATCGTTGGTATTATTGGTGGAGCTATTATTACTGAGCGAGTATTTGGTTGGTATGGAATGGGAACCCTCTTTAATAAGGCAATTTCGACTATTGACCTAAATCTCCTAATGGGGGTCTTCTTCATAACAGCTACTCTGGCTGTTTTAGCCAATTTAATTGCAGATTTGCTTTATTCAGCCCTTGACCCACGCATTAGAGCTGGGAGTGGAAAG
>JBJOEU010000072.1:0-6129 GCA_046049115.1 Pseudomonadota bacterium | reverse complement strand
CTGCTGCTAAGAAGCCTGCCGCTAAAAAGCGTCCTGCTGCTAAGAAGCGCGTAGCTGCAAAAAAAAAGTAAGTAAGCCTGCTGCGAAGAAAGCGGGCAAGGCTGTAAAAAAGCCCGTGGCTAAAAAAGTTGCTGCTTCAACAACGTTGAATCCAGCTGCTGCTTGGCCCTTCCCAACTGGCACACGCCCATAAGCTCTGCTTGTAGGCGGGTGAAGTTCAAAGGGATCTCTCACGAGATCCCTTTTTTATTGCTACTTCAGGTAATTATTGGCTTTAGAGGGTAAATCCAAACGCAGATTTGAATTGAGCGGCGATTTCATCTTTACTTATTTGATGATTTTGTGGTCCCTGATGGGTGATTTTGATCGAACCCATCAAGCTGGCTAAGCGGCCGGTGGTTTCCCAATCCATGCCATTCTCCAATCCAAACAACAATCCACCTCGGAATGCATCGCCGCAACCAGTCGGATCAACTACTTTTGCTGCTGGTACCGGTGGAATCGCGATGCATTTACCGTCAAAGTAAATATCTGCACCTTCAGCACCCTTGGTCACAATCAATGCTTTTACTCTTTCAGCTACCTTTGACAGGCTTAAACCGGTTCTTTGAGAGAGCATTTCTCCTTCGTAGTCATTTACGGCGAGGTAGCTTGCAATATCTACGAGTTTAAGCAGTTCAGGGCCATTGAACATGGGCAAACCTTGGCCTGGATCAAATACGAAAGGAATCCCTGCTTCAGCTAGCTGATGACAGTGTTCCCACATGCCTTGACGACCATCTGGAGCAACGATTCCAAATTTGGCAGTACCTTTGGAATTCTTACTGCGCTCAGCAATCACTGCGGAAACTTGGTTGAGATGAGATTCACCCATTGCGCCTGGATGAAAAGCGGTAATTTGATTGTTGGCTTGATCAGTAGTGATCATCGCTTGAGCGGTAAATGCCTGCTCAATCTGGCGAATATGTGTCGCATCAATTTGGAGTTGCTTCAGGCGATCAAGATAAGGAGCAGCATCACCACCTACGGTTGCCATGATGATGGGGTCGCCTCCAAGAAGGCTTAGGTTGTAAGCAATATTGCCAGCACAACCACCGAATTCACGGCGCATAGTGGGAACGAGGAAGGCGACATTGAGGATGTGAATCTGCTCTGGAAGGATTTGATCGGCAAATTTGCCCTCAAAGTTCATGATGGTGTCGTAAGCGATAGAACCGCAGATTAAGCTAGCCATAAATAATTACTTTCTAATAAAAATCAATTTGAGTAGGTGAGAAGTGGAGTTAGAGGTCTACTTTTCAGGGTAAAAAATTCTGACGCGATAGCCCGCAGCATTTTGTGGAAGTAAGATCGGCAATTCGGAAGAAAAAATTTCACCAGAGGGCGCGCCTTGGCGTAAAAAATGAGGATGGGATTCTTGCCAAGCGCTTGGTAACCATTCTTGCGGAGTAAATCGGATTGTTTTGATCTCCAACTCCTCTGCATCAGTGAGAGAAATTTCTAAATTGGGGAACAAAACAGGTAGCGCGAGACGATTTTGTATTTCAACTTGTAGCGTGGATTGATTTGAAGCGTTTTTAAGGCTCTCTCGCGCGTTTTCAGGTGAAAGAGTGACAGAAGTTATTTTCCAGGCAGCAAAATCGCTTACAGAGCGATTTACACACCCTAGTGCACGACACAATTGTTCATCTAGCTTCTGCAAAAGAGAAAAACTAGTTGTTGCAATCACAGAAGAGCTGCCATCAACGCGCGTTGCTAATGTTGGTAGCAATGAATTTCTAGAAAGGTGCTCGCCAAAAATCATGAGCAGAAGGAAAAAAAGACTAAGAAAAATTAATTTAAGACTTTTTTTTTGAGCCAGAGCTGAAGTATCTATATTTTTGTCGACTGCACTTGCTTTAGCACCTTGCTCTGGAAGTGTGCCGTGTAGACAGACCCAGCCTTCGCTTTCTTTCCAAATAGAAAGGCTCAGCCACTGGCTATAGGTTGCAATCACTTCCTCTGCTTGGCGCGCCAGCACACCTGAGAGAACAATTTTTCCACCTGGGCGCATCTTGTTTACCAGGGCTGGAGCTAAGACCTGCAGTGGGTTGGCCAAAATATTGGCCATCACGATGTCGTATTTAGTTTTTGCCGCAAGTTCTGGCGCATTCTCGTTGGGCAAAACAAAACAAATAGTTGTGTTGTTGATTTCTGCATTGCTACGTGCCGCAACCATGGCTTGTGGATCAATATCAGTACCAACTACGGGTTTACATCCCAATTTCGCGGCGGCAATGGCCAAAATTCCAGATCCACAGCCGTAGTCGAGCAAGCTTTGGTTCGCAAGCTGGGTGTTTTGCTCAAGCCACAGTAGGCATAGGTGCGTAGTCGGGTGACTGCCAGTGCCAAATGCAAGACCTGGATCTACCGCCAAACAAATTGCATTGGGATCGGTAGGCGCTTCGTGCCAAGAAGGCACCACCCAAATACGCTCACCAATCTGAATCGGAGCAAATTGACTTTGGGTTAAGCGAACCCAATCTTGTTCTTCAACAATTTTTACTTGCGGAGCGGGAAGACTGAATCCTGCTTCCTGGAGTGATGCAAGCAGCTCAGGGATGAAGTTCACTGCATCAGAATCATCTATCTCTGGATTGAAAAGTGCAGTTACAGAAGATCGATCCCAAGCTTGAACTTCAGGTGAGAGCCCTGGCTCGCCATAGAGTGGATTTTCATCGTAACCACCCGCAGCATCATCTTCAACGGTAACGGAGAGTGCGCCTACTTCCAGCAAAGCATCGCCTAGAGGCTCTGCAATCTCTGCCGGGACCGTGAAAACGAGTTCACGATAAGACATGCTTACTCCAGATTGACATCAGCTAATCTGCAACTTAAGGCTTACCGCGACTGGCGGCTTGCTCTTCGAGGCGATGCTCCAGATAGTGAATACTGGTTCCGCCTTCGATGAAGTTCGGATCAAGCATGAGTTCGCGATGCAGCGGCACATTCGTTGTAATCCCGTCGATCACCATCTCAGAAAGCGCAATCTGCATACGGCGAATCGCTTGTTCACGAGTATTGCCGTAAGAAATCAGCTTGCCAATCATGGAGTCGTAATTGGATGGCACTACATAACCGCTATAGGCATGTGAGTCGACACGAATTCCAGGGCCACCTGGCATATGGAATGAGCCAATTTTTCCTGGACTCGGCGTGAATTTGAATGGATCCTCTGCATTCAGACGGCATTCGATGGCATGACCGCGGAAAACAATGTCTTTTTGGCGGTAGCTGAGTTTTAGGCCAGCAGCGATGCGAATTTGTTCTTGAACAATATCAACACCGGTAATCATTTCAGTAACTGGATGCTCGACTTGAACACGGGTGTTCATCTCAATGAAGAAGAATTCACCATCTTCGTATAAGAATTCGAAAGTACCAGCACCGCGGTAACCAATTTTTCTACAGGCTTCAGCGCAGCGCTCACCAATTTTGGCGATAGCGCGGCGATCAATCCCAGGTGCCGGAGCTTCTTCAATAACTTTTTGGTGGCGACGCTGCATCGAGCAATCCCGCTCACCTAACCAAATGGCGTTGCCATGGGTATCGGCCAAAATCTGAATTTCTACGTGGCGAGGCTTTTCTAAAAACTTCTCCATATAGACTTCTGGGTTACCAAAAGCACGACCCGCTTCTTCTTTGGTCATGTTGACCGCATTGAGAAGGGCAGCCTCGGTATGTACGACACGCATTCCACGACCACCACCACCACCGGCAGCCTTAATAATGACTGGATAGCCAACGCGTTTTGCGGTGGCAATAATTTCTTTTGGGTCGCTTGGCAGTGCGCCTTCAGAACCTGGAACGCAAGGAACACCAGCTTTGATCATGGCGCGCTTGGCTGACACCTTGTCACCCATTAAACGTATTGAAGCTGCCGTAGGCCCAATGAATGAAAAGCCAGATTTCTCAACACGTTCAGCAAAATCGGCGTTCTCTGAGAGAAAGCCATAGCCAGGGTGAATCGCTTCAGCATCGGTCACCTCCGCTGCTGAAATGATGGCGGGCATATTGAGATAGCTCAGTGGAGATGGGGCAGGCCCAATGCAGACTGCTTCGTCTGCAAGCTTCACATATTTAGCTTCTTTATCTGCGGTCGAATAGACCACCACAGTTTTAATTCCCAACTCGCGACATGCGCGTTGGATACGGAGAGCAATTTCTCCGCGATTAGCAATCAGAATCTTATCGAACATGTCAGCGCTGAGTTAAGTAACGGTGGATTGAAATAGATCTAAAGGGGATCTATTAAGCGATGATGAACAGCGGTTGATCAAATTCAACGCCTTGACCGTTTTCACACAGAATTTGCTTAATAACGCCTGCTTGCTCAGACTCAATTTCATTAAGAAGTTTCATCGCCTCAATAATGCACAGCGTTTGGCCTACTTTGACTGTATCGCCTACTTTGACAAAATCTGGAGACTCCGGGTTTGGTGCGCGATAGAAGGTGCCGACCATTGGTGAGCGAGCAACAAAACCAGTTTCAGCTGGTGCTTCTTCAGCAACAGGCACTGCAGCTGGCGCAGCCGCAGCTTGAATAGCTTGAGCGGGCGCTGGATTGGCGTAAACCACTTGACCTGCAGGGGCTGGAGAGCCGGCATTCACAATACGAACACGATCTTCACCTTCATTGACTTCTAATTCAGAGATTCCTGATTCAGAAACAAGGTCGATTAGGGTTTTTAGTTTTCTTAGGTCCATGGAAAGGCTTCCTCTCTGGTAATTCTTAATTAATTTTTATTTTTGTAAACGGACAATGGCCGCTTGCAGTGCTAGTTCATAGCCAATCGCACCCAAACCGCAGATAACGCCAGTAGCAATATCGGATAGGTAGGAGTGTTTGCGGAACTCTTCACGCTGGTGAATGTTAGACAGGTGTATTTCAGTGAACGGTATAGCAACCCCAGCTAGTGCATCACGCAAGGCAACGCTGGTGTGGGTAAAAGCGCCTGGATTGATGATGATGAAATCCACCCCATCTTGCTTAGCCTTTTGAACTCGATCAATCAGCTCACCTTCATGGTTGCTTTGGAAGGTAGATAAATCGACCGAGTGAGACTTGGCGATTGCACCAAGCTTTGTATGAATATCTTCCATGGTAGTTTTGCCGTAAACCTCTGGCTCACGGGTTCCCAACAGATTGAGGTTGGGGCCTTGAATAACGAGAATTGAAGTATTTTTCGACATAGATCGATATTTTTAAAGGCAGTTAAGTTTTATTGCGGAGTTAAAGCGCTTCTCTGAAAACTGCTTATTTGATGAAGAATTCTCTTCATCTTGCACGCAAAGTATACCCCCGGAGTGCTTCCCCGAGCCTAAAAATGACACAACAATCTAGCTATTTTTAAAGATTTGAAACGTAAATTTTGCACTATTTAGTTCAGAAACTGCTCATTTTGACCAGAATGGTAATCACAAAGATCATTTAAAAAGATCTATAAAGCTGACTTAATCGCACTTCTGAGCTCTTCTTCGCTTATCTTCCCTAATTTACTACTAGTAGCCTTGCCTTTTGAGTTAATGATGACGGTGTAAGGGAGCGCCCCTTGAGCATTCCCCATCTGCTTTGATATATTGCTGCCCTCAAGCCCACCAATCACGATTGGATAAGAGACTGGGGTCATTTCTAGGAATTGACGAATATTAGAGGGTGAATCGATGCCGATGCCGACAAATAAGACATTTTGACTCTTGAATTCTGCTTGTAGTTTATCCAAAGTGGGCATTTCTTCAACGCAGGGAGGGCACCAGGAGGCCCAGAAGTTCACAACCAAGATTTTTTCGCGCCATTCTTTGGTATCGACTGATTTCCCTTCGGCTGTTTGCCATGGATTGGCAAAAAAGGCTTTGATGGCGGGATCGTCTGCTAACTCTGCCCTGAAGATCCATTGCGAGGTCGCGACTCCAGCAGCAAGGGCTACGAGGTTAAATCCAATGATGCTAATCCACTGTCTTCGATTCATTGCTGCTCCTTAGCTAAAATTCCCCAATGCATATTCATATCTTGGGCATTTGCGGTACTTTCATGGGCGGCATTGCCGCAATCGCTCGGCAGGCCGGACACCGTGTAACTGGCTGTGATGC
>JBJOEU010000071.1:0-6133 GCA_046049115.1 Pseudomonadota bacterium | reverse complement strand
GCACAAGTACAAAGAATCGCTGAATACATCATCTTCATCGATGATGGTCAGATAAAAGAAAAGGGACCCGTAGGTCCCTTCTTTGCCGATCCCCAGACCCAAGCAGCTAAGCGCTACTTACATCAAGAGTTGCTAGCCGACTAATTACTTTGCTGCTGGTGCTGGCGCTGCTGCTGTCGGTGCTGCAGGCGCTGGCGCACCCGGAGCAACAAATGGAGGCGGAGCCACACAAGCTGCTGGAGCCGGAGTACCAGGCACTCTGTACTGATCAGCCACTTTATTGATTGCCTGACATAGCTGAAAGTTACCTACCCGACCGGCATAAGCTGCTTTAGCTTTTGCAAGATCATCAGCAGCCTTAGCTTCTGGTGTGAGTGGCGGCAAAGTCGCAAACACTGAAGCCGTTGCAAATGTACAGAGAGTAAAAGCGATGAGTTTTTTCATGGCCTTGTCCTTATTTATTAACCTTGTTGTACCAAATTTCATGGTGTTCTTTAGCCCAGGTACCGTCTACGTAACCAGTCTTCATACCATCGAGCGAACCTTGCATACCAATTGATCCGATGTAGATATGACCCATAGCCATCGTAGTCATCAAGATTGAGGCTGTACTGTGAATGATGTTCGCCAGCTGCATGGTTCCACGAATGTATTGAACTTCCATGAAAGGAACAATCATGTCGAGTACAAAACCGGATCCTGAGATGACCAAGCCTAAGAAAGTCATACCAAACCAGAACCAGATTTTCTCACCGAAGTTAAAGAAGCCTGCAGGAGGATGCTTTCCACCAAACATGCCACCAAATGACTTAATCCAAGTGAGATCACCCTCTCCAGGAATATTTCTTGTTGCAAACAGCAAGAAGAAGATTACAACACTCAAAGTAAAGAGTGGGCCGGAGTAGTTATGAATATTTTTGCAAATATTCAAGAAGGCGCCATAAGCAACGCCACCCATCATTGGCATCACAAAATACTTACCCCACAAAATCAACATACCAGTCAAAGCCAGTCCAATGAAGCTAAAGGCCATGACCCAGTGAGTAAAGCGCTCAAAGCCATTAAACCGTTTGATTTTTTGACCAGACATCGGGGCATGTAACTTGATTGGGCCTTTGATAATAAAAACGGCTGCAATACCAAAGAAAGCCAGGGCTAGTAACCAACCGCCATATACCGTAATGACGCCATTACGAATAAAACGCCATTGCTGACCAGCTCGTTGGATCAAAACACTCGCCTCTTTATCAGGAATGCTGACAAAGTTATAAGGATCGCTGTTAGCAGAGTTCCAAAGGAACTGCTCGCCTACCTGAGCAGAATTCGCAGGCTGGGATTGAGCTTGGGTACCGTCAGAAATAGCACTAAGGTTCTTTGGGTAGTCAATTCCACTTGGGGATGGTAGCGGCGCCATTGGAGCGCGCTCTGCCATAGATACACCGCTAAGCAAACTTAGCGATACGCCAAGGGCTAGCACCCAGGAGCGACTAACACTAGAGAATGATCGATTCATACAAATATCCTTAAACGTTTTCGTTTTATTTATTGTTGTTTAACTGATCACTTAAAGCGTGAGTACTCAGTTTGATTCTGATTGCGCTTATCAACCGACTCCGTCCAACTTTTTTCATCCTTCGGAGTCCAGCCCTTAGTCATGAAGCCGTTATCAGCCCCCATGTAAGGTGCAACATCTGGACGCTTTGCAGCTTTAGCCGCAATTTCAGGAGGCTCGGAGCAAGCTACCAACGTCGCGCCTGCAATAAGACTTAAACCAATAGTTTTCAGATTGAATCTCATGATTTGGCTCCTGGAATTTTGGCAGCAGGCGTTGGTTTTGGCGCAGGAGAATCCATTGGGCCGTAAGCAGTAGACCAACCGAAAATATCCTTGCTTGGATACCTACCATTTGCTTCGCGTACAGAAACACGCTTAGCGTAAATAGAGGAAATCACTTCGCTATCACCACCGATCAATGCCTTGGTTGAGCACATCTCTGCGCACAAAGGCAACTTGCCTTCTGCCAAACGATTGCGACCGTACTTCTCGAATTCGGCAACGCTTCCGTTGACTTCAGGGCCGCCGCTACAGAATGTGCACTTGTCCATCTTGCTGCGCACACCAAAAGCACCAGAACTCAAGAACTGAGGCGCGCCAAATGGGCAGGCAAATGAGCAGTAGCCACAACCGATGCAGATGTCTTTGTCATGCAAAACAACACCTTCATCGGTACGATAGAAACAGTCAACTGGGCAAACAGCCATGCAAGGAGCATCAGAACAGTGCATACATGCCACTGAGATTGACTTCTCTTTTCCGATGATGCCGTCGTTCACAGTCACTACGCGGCGGCGATTAACACCCCAAGGTACTTCGTTATCGTTCTTACAAGCAGTGACACAACCGTTGCATTCAATACAACGCTCTGTATCACAGATAAATTTCATTCTTGCCATTGTGTTCTCCTGACTTTATTTTTTAACTTAGGCAAATTTTTCGATTTGGCACATGGTGGTTTTGGTCTCTTGCATCATCGTCACCTGGTCATATCCATAGGTAGTTGCAGTATTAACTGCCTCGCCCAGAACAATTGGTGACGCACCTTCTGGATAGTACTTACGCAAGTCAGCGCCTTGCCACCAACCAGAGAAGTGGAACGGTACAAAAGCAGTTCCTTGATCTACGCGCTCCGTAACCATCGCACGTACTTTGATCTTGGCACCTGTTGGTGATTTAACCCACACATAGTCCCAGTTCTTAATGCCACGAGCTTCAGCAGCTTTTGGATTAATTTCCACAAAGTTCTCTTGCTGCAACTCTGCCAACCATGGGTTAGAGCGAGTTTCCTCACCACCGCCCTCGTACTCAACCAAACGACCTGAAGTCAGGATGATTGGGAACTTCTCGTAGTACTTCTCGCTCAAGTTTTTGTCTTGCAGCGTTTTGTACAAGGTTGGCAAGCGCCAGAAGTTCTTCTTGTCCGCTGATGTTGGGTATTTACGCATCATTGGCTCATTAGTACTGTACAAAGCCTCGCGGTGGACTGGAATCGGATCAGGGAAGTTCCAAACTACAGCACGCGCCTTGGCATTACCAAATGGATGGCAGCCGTTTTTCATGACAACGCGTTGAATACCACCTGACAAGTCTGTTTTCCAGTTTTTACCTTCAGCAGCTTTTTGCTCATCTTCGGTTAACTGATTCCACCAACCGAGCTTTTTCACCAACACGTGGTCAAACTCTGGGTAACCCGTCTTGATTGCAGAGCCCTTAGAGTAAGAGCCATCTTCAGCCAACAAAGTCTTGCCATCCTTCTCAACACCAAAGTTCGCGCGGAAGTTACCACCACCCTCCATCACAGACTTACTGGTGTCATAGAGATTCGGTGAGCCTGGATGCTTGATCGCGGCAGTGCCATAGCAAGGCCAAGGCAAGCAATAGTAATCACCGGTTGTGTCATAGCCCGATACTGGATCTACACCACCTCTGGATTTGAGTGTCTTAGGATCAAAAGTTCCTGCCATTCTCATGTGCGCCTTAATACGCTCAGGAGTTTGTCCGGTGTAACCAATTGTCCAAACAGAGCGGTTGATTTCTCTGAGGATGTCTTCAATCAGCGGCTCTTTCCATTGCTTGCCAGCAAACTTGGAGCTCTGCATTTTGAAATTCTTGGAAAGCTCTTGGCCAAAACCAAGGCGATCAGCGAAAGCCTGCATGATCACGTGATCAGGCACAGATTCGAACAAAGGATCGATCACTTTCTCGCGCCACTGAACCGAACGATTCGATGCAGTTGCTGATCCACAAGTTTCAAATTGGGTAGTAGCTGGCAAGAGGTATACGTTACGGTTCTTGTTAACTGAGTTGCCTTCTGCAGGTGGCATTGCAGCCATCGCAGCTACTGCTGTTGGGTATGGGTCAACTACAACGAGCAAATCTAACTTGTCCATCGCGCGCTTCATATCTAAGCCGCGAGTTTGAGAGTTTGCTGCATGACCCCAGAAGAACAAACCTTTAACAGCAGTTTGCTGGTCAATCATGTCATTCTTCTCTAGTACAGCGTCGACCCAACGAGAAACAGTAGTACCTGATTTCTCCATCATGTCTGGTGCGTAGCGACCTTTAATCCACTCGTAGTCAACATCCCAAACGGTGGCAAAGTGCTTCCATGAACCGGCTGCAAGACCGTAGTAGCCAGGTAAAGAATCTGGGTTAGGACCTACGTCAGTAGCACCTTGAACGTTACAGTGACCACGGAAAATATTAGTTCCGCCGCCTGATTTGCCGACGTTGCCTAATGCTAATTGCAAAATACAAGAAGCGCGCACCATGGCATTACCAATGGTGTGCTGGGTTTGACCCATACACCACACAACTGTACTTGGACGATTTTTTGCTAATGTCTCAGCAACTTTGTAGACTTCCGCCTCTGGAACGCCGCAAGCTTCTTCAACGTTCTTTGGAGTCCACTTTTCCATCACTTCTTTGCGGATGTCATCCATGCCGTATACACGGTCATTGATGTACTTCTTATCTTCCCAGCCATTATTGAAGATGTGATACAGAACACCGAATAAGAATGGAATATCGGTACCTGAACGAATACGAACATATTGATCAGACTTAGCAGCTGTTCTTGTGTAGCGTGGGTCAACTACAACAACCTTACAGCCGTTTTCCTTCGCATTGAGGAGACTCAACATCGAGACCGGATGAGCCTCTGCTGCATTGGAGCCAATGTACATGGCAGCCTTGGAGTTCATCATGTCGTTGTAGCTATTGGTCATCGCACCATAGCCCCAGGTGTTTGCAACACCGGCAACTGTGGTTGAGTGACAAATACGAGCCTGATGGTCTGTATTGTTTGTTCCGAAGAAGGAAACCCACTTACGCAATAAATAGGCTTGCTCATTACTCTGCTTGGAAGAGCCGATGAAGAACAGTGAATCAGGGCTGTACTTTGTGCGGAGATCTTTCATCTGCGCAGTAATTTCAGTTAAGGCCTGATCCCAAGAAATCTTTTGGTACTTACCATCGACCAATTTCATTGGGTAACGGAGACGGAATTCACCATGACCGTGCTCACGTAGTGAAGCACCCTTGGCACAGTAAGCACCCATGTTGATTGGAGAATCAAAATTGGAGTCTTGACGAACCCAAACGCCGTTCTCAACAGTAGCGTCAGTTGAGCAACCTACTGAGCAATGGGAACAAACCGTTCTCTTCACTTCAATCTTGCCCTTGCCATCTAACATCGCTCTATTTGGCTCAGCAACTGCTTTTTGAACAAAGCTGAGCTGGCTAGCTGCAATACCTGCGCCTACACCAACGCCAGAGCGTTTCAAAAAGGTTCGACGATCCATCGTTGGTACCGCAGACTGAAGTCCACGAGAAAGGCTGCCAATGAGGCGAGATGCAGGCGTGGAGCGGCTGCTTTGTGAAGTAGTGGATTTGCGAGTCAGACTCATATCTTGTCCCTGAGTAATATTTTTAATTAACTATTTAGAAATGACTAAATCAACAAATGGTTTAAAGCATGGTGGTTTCGTAATACTTACGAATGTGCGCTGTAAGTTGATAACCATCATCTTTACCCTGCACTGTGCTGCCAATTTCTTGAATAACTGCTTTGCCAATCGGCGTTTGGGAGGCTATGGCTACTGCACCAACAGTGGCACCTGCCCCGATGAAAAACTTCCTACGGGAAGGCTTGTTTTCTTCGTTTACTGCGGCTGTAGATTTGGTGCTCATCGTATGCTCCTGTTTAGCGCTAATTTGATTTGTATCAAGTGTAATTGGTAATTGCATTTTTGACATATTAGCGACACAAAATTTATATAAAAGGGGGGTAAACACTAGCCCCTATTTTTGATGCAATGCAACATCAAATCATGTCGAAACCTTGACCCTCAATAGCAAGAAATTCCCGAGCCAGAGAGGCGACAGAGTGATACAGACGCATCTCGGGGACCTTATCGATTGCATCAAATAAGTCGTCATGCCATGGTCGAATGTGGTCATTAAAAAAGACCCTTTGATTTGTAAGGTTAGATATCTCTACGTCATCACCCGCGATCAGATAGCGCATTACTTCGCAAAGCGCAGAGATGTGGTCTTCAGTCTCAGAGATCTCCTC
>JBJOEU010000070.1:0-9762 GCA_046049115.1 Pseudomonadota bacterium | reverse complement strand
CATTGCGCCTAGCTCTGTGAGCTTACGAACAACGTTAGCAATAGTAGAAGCTTTTTGACCAATCGCAACGTAAACGCAATAAACGCCTTTACCTTTTTGATTGATGATCGCATCAACTGCAACTGCTGTCTTACCTGTTTGACGGTCACCAATGATCAACTCACGCTGGCCGCGACCAATTGGAACCATTGCATCAATCGCCTTCAAACCAGTTTGTAACGGCTGGCTAACGGATTGACGTGCAATAACGCCTGGAGCAACTTTTTCGATAAAGTCAGTTAACTTCGTATTGATTGGGCCTTTGCCATCAATCGGCTGACCAAGTGCGTTTACAACGCGGCCGAGCAACTCCGGTCCAACTGGAACTTCCAAAATACGACCAGTACATTTAACTGGGTCGCCTTCTTTAATGTGGGTGTACTCACCCAACACCACGGCACCAACTGAATCACGCTCAAGGTTCAAAGCAAGGCCAATTGTGTTGTTAGGGAACTCCAACATCTCGCCCTGCATAACACCAGACAAGCCATGTACGCGGCAAATACCGTCGGTCACTGAAATTACAGTGCCTTCGTTGCGAAGTTGGGAATCAACACCCATTTCGCTAATTCGGCTTTTGATCAGTTCACTGATCTCGGAAGGGTTGAGTTGCATTACTTACTCCTGGGTCTTATTTCGTATGTTCTTAATAGGGATAACTTATGCGCCAAGACTTGCTTGCATTTGAGCTAACTGTGCCTTAACTGAACTATCCATTACCTCATCTCCAACTTGAATGCGAACTCCGCCAATCAATTCTGGATCTACTTGGATAGTTGGGCGCAATTCTTTGCCCCCAAAGCGTTTTTTCAAACTTGACAACAAATCATTCAACGCAGATCCCTCTAATGGGAATGCGCTAGTAATCATTACTTCTGCTGCACCTTCGCTCTGATTCTTCATTACCTCGAATTGACTGGCAATTTCAGGAATGGCAGATAAGCGGTGGTTTTGATTAACGAGACTTAAAAAACTAATCATTTTGCTGTCCAGCTTAGTCTTCACCATGCCAGAGAGCAATTTGCTTAAATCATCTGCAGATACTTTTGGATTGTTTGATAAAGCAGCAATCTCTGGCAATGCAGCGAGCTGCGCCAATTCATTTAACTGCTCTAAGCAAGCAGCAAACTCAGCAGGCTTAGCACTTTGAAAAAGTGCTTCAGCATAAGGGCGTGCAATCGTGGCTAATTCAGCCATATCAAAGTTCTGCCTTTAGTTGATCAAGCAATGTGCCATGGGCTTTTGCATCTACTTCACGACGCAAAATTTGCTCTGCACCTTTAACAGCCAACACGGCAACTTCAGCGCGCAGTACTTCACGGGCACGAGTGACTTGTTGATCTGCATCTTGCTTAGCTTGAGAAATAATACGAGCCGCTTCAGCTTGTGCATTTGCGCGAATTTCTTCAGCGGACATTTGTGCACGTTTTTCTGCTTCTGCAACACGCTGCACACCTTCTTGGCGTGCTTTGGATAATTCTTGCTCTGCTTCATTGCTTGCTAATGCGAGTGCTTCTTTACCGCGCTCGGCGGCAGCTAAGCCGTCAGCAATTTTGCTTGAACGCTCATCTAACGCCTTAACTAGCGGTGGCCACACAAAGCGTGCAACAACCCACCATAAGACGAAGAAAACGATCATTTGCGCGAATAGGGTCGCGTTCAGATTCACGATATTCCTTTCAGTATTGTTGAGAACGGTTGGATGACCCGGTGGTCATCCACGCCAAAACAATTACTTAATAACTGCGAGCAGTGGGTTTGCGAAAGCAAACAACATTGCAACACCAACGCCGATCAAAAACGCAGCGTCGATCAAACCAGCCAAAAGGAACATCTTAGTTTGGAGTGGCTCCATCAGTTCTGGTTGACGTGCGCAAGCTTCGATGTACTTACCACCCATCAATGCAATGCCTAAACAAGCACCGATCGCGCCCAGGCCGATGATGATGCCAATTGCGATTGCTGTGAAACCTTGAATGTTTGCGAGAAATTGTTGCATGTTGCTGACTCCTGAAGTTAAAGAGATAAGTTAAAAATAAAAATAATAACCAAAATGTGGAAGATGGCCCAAGCTGATCCAGCAATAACATGGCCCACCAATCCGAACAGGGATAAATCTAAATTAAATGTCCACACACTACCTAGCAATGCGATCAATAGGAAAACCAATTCGCCGGCATACATGTTGCCGAACAGTCGCATTCCCAATGAAACACCCTTAGCAAGATATTCGATGATGTTCAAAGCTAGGTTGAAGGGTGCTAGGTACCACTTTGCGCCAAATGGTGCTGACACCAATTCGTGCAAGAAGCCGCCAAAGCCTTTGACCTTAAAGCTATAGAAAAAGACCAAAAGCAATACAGACATGGACATACCCATAGTTGCATTGAGGTCGGTTGTGGGCACAACCTTATGGTGCGGAACATGAACGCCAAAACTCTCGATGAAGTGGTTGACACCCAACACCCAATCAACCGGGATCAAATCGAGAGTATTTAAGAGAATGATCCAAAAAAATACAAATAAAGCGAGTGGCGCAATGTAGGAGCGGTCACCATGAACAATACTTTTTGATTGTGTCTCAGCCATCTCCACAATCATTTCTATAAAACATTGGAAGCGGCCTGGTACACCTGGAGTTGCACGACGTGCTGCAATCAACAAAATAAACACTGTGAGCAGGCCCATTAGGGAAGCCCAGAAAATAGTGTCTAAATTAATGACGCTGAAATCAATGATCGAGGTTTGAGCTGACCCAATGTTGTTAAGGTTTTGTAAATGCTCAGAGATGTACGCTGTTGGCGTCATTTGCTCGGCTGCCGCTTGGGCTTGGTTTACTTCGCTAGACATCTCTTAACTAGTCCTTTGGTTCAATCTCGTTTATTACTATTAGCGCCACAACCACGCCAGCCAAACACACTTAAGGGCAAGCACATAAGTCACCAATAAAGGGACCCAAAATACGCCCGGGACCCAATATGCAATCCCCAAAAACAGCATCAAGGTAACGACGATTTTGATAAATTCGCCCGAAACCAATGCTGCTAAATAATTCCCAGGATTTAACACTTGCGTTTTTTTTGCCAATTCCAACCTGATTAAAAACAAGGCTGAAGGCAAAACGCTGGTTAAACCACCTAAAAAGGCCGACTGAGTATAAAGGCTTATCCCAATCGGGTCTCCAAAAAAAGACCAAAACACCATACTTAGCGCAGTAAGTACTACTTGCGCAGCCAAAATCTTCCATGGCGACAGTGGGGGGTGTTTAAGGGCATTGCTTGCTTGCAGCGCCCCCATTTCCTCTTTGGTTAAAACCCGATATGTAACTTCTTCGGCCTCATCCCAGTTATCTACCTCGGAAAATTGATTTTTTTGAGGAATCAATTTAGCCCCGTGAGTTTAATGTGTGCACTGCAATAGGTCAAATGTTTTGGGATCATTTTTGAAGACTTTTAAGCCTCGACGCCCAGCTTTTTTAACAAAGAATCTAGCTCATCAAATTGGCTAAAGCGGATTCTGAGCTCGCCACCCTTGCCCTTAAACTTAAATTCTGCGTTTAAACCTATTAAATCAGCGATTTCTTGGGTTAAGCGACGCATATCTGGATCATGGCTAGTTACACTGCCATCAGCCTTAGTTTTAGCTTTTTTATCCCCAATTTGACCTCCAGCCAGCGCTAGAGCAGTAGCCATTCTTTCAGCCTCTCGAACAGATAGGCCTTGGGCGGCAATTCTTTGCGCCAAAGCAACTTGGCTTGCCCCAGCCAAAGGCAATAAAGCGCGGGCGTGACCCATATCAATGTCGCCCGCCAAAAGCATGGCTTGTACTGGTTTTGCTAATTGATTTAAACGCAATAAATTACTTACGGCACTGCGCGACTTTCCAACCGCCTTTGCCGCTTGCTCGTGGGTAAAACCAAACTCTTCAATCAACCTAGCGAGGCCTTGAGACTCTTCCAAGGGATTGAGATCTTCGCGCTGCATATTTTCAACTAAAGCCATCGCAGCAGCAGCTTGATCATTGGCTCCAGATACCAATACAGGGACCTCTTTTAAGCCGGCCAAAGTTGCCGCACGAAAGCGCCGTTCACCAGCAATAATTTCGTATTTACCTGGAGCAACCAAACGCACCAACAATGGCTGCATCACACCTTGCTCACGAATACTTTCAGCCAATTCTTGCAATGCACCAGCTTCCATTTTTTGACGTGGCTGATATTTTCCTGCCTGTAATGCGCTTAATGGCAGACGGTTTATTTCAGCTGTGGTTTCTTTTTGCGCCTTGTCGCCTAGAAGCGCCTCTAAGCCACGACCCAAACCTTTTTTCTTGATTGCAACCATGATGTTTTTATTATTCCTAGGTTTTACATTTGCTTAATGCGATCAATCATCTCGGCACCAAATTCTAAGTAGGCTTTGGCACCACGCGATGTCTTATCAAACGCCACCCCAGGAAGCCCGTAGGATGGCGCTTCGGCCAAGCGGACGTTGCGTGGAATGATGCTCTTGAATACTTTGTCGCCAAAGTGCTCAAGCAATTGATCTGAGACTTGTTGTTGCAAAGTCATGCGTGGGTCAAACATCACACGCAATAAACCGATGATCATCAAATCAGGATTTAAGTTTGCGTGAACTTGCTTAATTGTGTTTACTAAGTCTGACAAACCTTCCAGTGCAAAATATTCACATTGCATTGGCACGATCACACCGTTCGCCGCACACAATCCATTCAGCGTTAACAAAGATAGTGCAGGGGGGCAGTCGATCAAAATAAAGTCGTAGTCATTCGCAACAAGGGCGAGCGCATCCTTCAATCTTTGTTCGCGTGAATCTAAATCTACCAGCTCAATTTCTGCGCCAGCCAAATCGCGATTTGCTGGCAACACATCGTAGCCCGAGCTTTCACAACGCACTGCGGATTCTTTTACTGTCGACAGACCAATCAACACTTGATACACGGTGCTGTTGAGGTCGGCTTTTTCGATTCCCGAGCCCATCGTCGCATTACCCTGTGGATCCAAATCAACCAACAAAACACGTTGCTGATGGCCAGCTAAACCTGCGGCCAAATTTACTGCGGTGGTCGTCTTTCCAACACCACCTTTTTGATTCGCAATACAAAATATTTTGGCCATAATTTTTTCTTAAAAATGTCTTGCTTTAAAGGGGTAATTTTCTCACGGGGGATAAGACCAAAAGTCGACGCTCTACCGCCAAATTCGGAATCTCTAGAGGCTCATCGGCCACCAGTCGCCAGTCATCCATACAAACATCGCGCAACTCCTCATCTGCGCGCTTAGCTTTCATGGCAAATACGAGGCCATTGGGCTTAAGAAGGGGCAAAGACAGCTCTAAAAAATGGGCAAGATTGGTAAATGCCCTAGAAATCACCGCATCAAACTGACCTGGCTGTGATTTGGCTACCGCTTCAACACGCTCACTCAAGACTTGAATATTCTTTAAACCCAATTTACCGCGCACATGCTGCAAAAATGCCGTCTTTTTACGTATAGCCTCAATCAAAGTCAAATGCCACTCCGGCTGCAAAATAGCAATTGGGATGGCAGGCAAACCACCGCCAGAGCCTAGGTCCGCGATTTTGGGGTTGGATAAGCCTAAAAAGCGGCGCATTACTGGTAAAACTGTAATAGAATCAATGAGATGCAGCCGAACCGAGTTCTTTTCACCCTCAATGGCAGTCAAGTTATGCACTTGGTTCCAGCGGCCCATTTCCTGCAAGAAAAACTCTAAATCAGCGATATTGGTAGAGCTGAGTTTAAGATCTAAACTCTCAATCCCTAAAGAAACCAAATCATTGCTCATGGGTTTCTTCTTGGGTGCGGCCTAGGCCCTTTTTAAGATGCACTAATAGCAAGGAGAGTGCCGCAGGAGTGACGCCAGATATCCTGCCAGCCTGGCCCAAGGTGCCCGGCTTATGCAGATTGAGTTTTTGCTGAACCTCTTTGGATAAACCAAGCACTTGGGTGTAATCCAACACCTCAGGCAGTGGGAAAGTCTCGTTATGCTCTTGTCGAGCAATTTCTACAGCCTGTCTCTCTATATAGCCTTGGTATTTAATGGAAACCTCAACCTGATCGCTTATTTGCTGCGCCAAACCCAAATCATCATCCAAGGCTCCTGCTGACCAAAGACCATCAGCCAAACTGGTAACCGCCTCATATGTAACTCCAGGGCGCCTTAGTAGATCGGCCAAACTACATTCGTGCGACAAATCTTGACCCAAGAGTTCAGAAACAGCCTTTGCTGATCCATGTTTTGGGCCAATCCAGATGTCTTGCAAGCGAGATGTTTCACGTGAAACAGCCTCTTGTTTCCTGCAAAACGTATTCCAGCGGTAATCGTCGACTAGACCAAGTTCACGCCCAATAGTGGTGAGGCGCAAATCAGCGTTGTCTTCACGCAAACTCAGGCGGTATTCCGCACGGCTGGTAAACATGCGATAGGGCTCTTGCACACCCAGGGTAATTAAATCATCCACCAAGACACCAATATAAGACTCACTGCGCTTCGGCAACCAAGGCTCCTTGCCTTGTGCCGCTAAGCCAGCATTGATACCAGCAAGCATGCCTTGGGCAGCAGCCTCTTCATAGCCCGTTGTGCCATTAATCTGGCCAGCAAAGTAGAGGCCAGCAATTGCTTTGGTCTCCAAGCTGTGGCGTAAGTGGCGCGGATCAAAGAAGTCGTACTCAATAGCATAGCCAGGACGCACAATTACCGCAGACTCTAGACCACGAATACTGCGAACCAAGTCCCACTGAACATCAAACGGGAGGCTTGTAGAGATGCCATTGGGGTAAAACTCATTTGTTGTTAGGCCTTCAGGCTCTAAAAAGATTTGGTGACTGTTTCGGGAGGCAAATCGATGAATCTTGTCCTCAATAGAGGGGCAATAGCGTGGGCCAACCCCCTCAATAACGCCGGTATACATCGGGGAACGATCTAAGCCGCCCCGGATAATGTCATGTGTTTGCTCATTTGTATGAGAGATCCAGCATGGGACCTGTCTGGGATGCTGTTCAGGCCGACCTAAGTAAGAAAAAACAGGGACTGGGTCCAAATCTCCCGGCTGCTCCAACATCACTGAGAAATCAATGGTTCTTCCATCGATCCGGGGTGGGGTGCCAGTTTTCAATCTTCCCTGAGGAAGTTTTAATTCTTTCAATCTAGCCGACAGTGAAACGGCTGCCGGGTCGCCAGCTCGACCCCCTGCGTGGTTGTTTAGACCAACGTGAATCTTGCCATCCAAGAAGGTGCCTGCCGTTAACACCACCTTCTTAGCCATAAACTTCAGGCCCATTTGTGTAACTACACCCTGAACCGCATCACCCTGAACCAGGAGATCATCTACAGCAGCTTGGAAAAGGGTTAAATTTTCTTGATTTTCGAGACGTCGACGAATTGCAGCTTTATATAAAACCCGATCACCTTGTGCACGGGTTGCTCGAACCGCAGGGCCCTTACTTGAATTCAAGATTCGAAACTGAATGCCGGCTTCATCGGTAGCTGCTGCCATAGCGCCACCCATTGCATCAATCTCTTTAACCAAGTGGCCCTTGCCAATTCCACCAATTGACGGGTTGCAACTCATGGCACCTAAACTCTCAATACTATGGGTTACGAGCAGAGTGTCGCATCCCATGCGGGCAGCCGCAAGGGCAGCCTCAGTACCAGCATGACCGCCGCCAACCACAATGACATCGAAGTTCTTTGAATAACGCATGATTTGCCTCAGATAGGGCGATGATCATAGCATTTTGTAGGTTTCACGTGAAACAAGTGAGGAGGAAAATAACCTAAAAAATAATGGTATAAATATAAGTCTATGTTTTTATTAGGTTTTTTGTAAAAACTCAATATAACAACTTAACTAGTTTTGCTGTTTCATTAAAAAGGTTTGAATTGCGGCCTTAGCCACATCATCTAAAACATCCACGGGAACCCTTTGGGACCCCTGAACAATCATGAGGGCGTAGGGCTTTGCAAGAGCTCTAATTCCTGAATAGTAATGAACACCATACGGAAAAAACTTACTTTTTATCGAGGGACAGCATCGTGCCTCGGCATTTTTTTGCGCCACAGCGACACTCGTAATCTTTTTTCATTTGCTTGGTAATCCGACCATCAACCCCAAGGGAGTAGTCGTAAAAAAGTTCTTCACCAACCTTAAGATCTCTTTTGGCATAAATAAATACACGAGGCTCACCACCAAAACTATCCTCTTGAGTTTCACAAATAGGCTTACAAGAATGATTGATCCAACGAGCAGCATTTCCACCGTACTTCGCATCAATACAACGGCCATCCTCTAGTGAAAAGTAAAAGGTGTGGTTTGGGTCTTTGGGGTCATGTGGGTGGCGCTTCTCTGCCAACTTCCAACTAATTCGCTCTCCCTTGTATTCAATAATCGCATCACCTTTTTTAATCGGCTTCGCAACAAATACACCCTTTCCATGAATGGGTGAAGATTTAACAATAATTCGCGAACGATCAATTTTTGGAGCGGCTGATTTCTTTTTGCTCATTTAAATCAAACATCCAGATTGCGCGCAATTAGCGCATTTTTTTCAATAAAAGCGCGGCGCGGCTCAACCTCGTCACCCATTAAGGTGGTGAAGACCTGGTCAGCGGCAATTGCATCTTCAATTTTGACTTGAAGTAGGGTGCGCGATCCAGTATCCATTGTCGTTTCCCACAACTGGGAAGGATTCATTTCACCAAGGCCCTTGTAGCGCTGACGACTGAGAACGCGTTCAGCTTCAGAAAGTAACCATGCAAAGGCAGCTCTAAAATTTTGGATTGCCTGTTCTTTTTGGTTCTTATCTGGGTCACCGCGGCGAACCTTTGAACCCGGCAACACCTTCCCAGATAAAACTGCTGCTGCATTAGCCAAGCTTTGATAATCATCACCATGGACAAAATCAGAGTTAATAGCCGACAACTTTAAGTTGCCATGAATGCGGCGGGACAGTAATAGTTTGTAACGGTCTGTGCGCTCTTCTTTTTGAACAATGATTTCTGGTGGTAATGCCAGTGGATTTAAAGACTCGGCAAGCGCAAGGCGTAAACGCTCAGCAGAGTCGTGAGCTGATTTTTCTGTATCCAAATTCAATTGAGTGCCAGAAGCAATGGCACGCAAAGCATCTTCATCAATAGTGCGTGATAGGCGGTCAACAACAGATTGAATCACTTGATAGTGTTTAGCCAGTTCGCCCAATGCAGCACCCTCGATAATTTCACCAGTAGGGGTTTGAAGCGATGCTGACTCAAGCGCAATCTTTAAAAGCAATTGATTGAGTTCGGCGTCGTCCTTAATGTATTGCTCATTTTTTCCAAACTTCACCTTATACAAAGGTGGTTGAGCAATGTAAATATGGCCGCGCTCGATTAACTCAGGCATTTGTCTATAAAAGAAGGTGAGTAAAAGTGTGCGTATGTGACTTCCGTCTACGTCCGCGTCGGTCATGATAATGATGCGGTGATAACGAAGTTTGTCTGCCTTGTATTCTTCGGCTCCAATACCAGTTCCAAGAACGGTAATCAGAGTGACCACCTCTTGGCTTGCTAGCATTTTGTCAAAGCGCGCCTTTTCCACATTCAGAATTTTTCCCTTTAACGGGAGAATTGCTTGGAAACGACGATCTCGACCCTGCTTTGCAGAGCCGCCGGCGGAGTCTCCCTCAACAATAAACAGTTCAGATTTGGT
>JBJOEU010000069.1:0-6214 GCA_046049115.1 Pseudomonadota bacterium | reverse complement strand
CAGACCCATATTGCCTAAACCTAAAAATGCGACTTTCATATGCGCCTCGTATGCAATAGTAAGGTTCTAATATCTCACTATAGCTTGCTAATAAACTAGCTCGATCAATTTTTGGAGAATGAAATGACTATTAAGGTAATTGGCCTTATTCAGTTGAATGATCATGAGGCATTTGAGGAGTATCGATCCCAAGTAGGAGATACGGTGAGCCTTTATCAGGGCAAGATCATTTCTCGTGGATCGTTCAATACATTTTTATGGAATGAATTGCAATGTGATTCCTTTAGCGCCGTTGTAGAGCTGGAGTTCCCAGATCTAGCGCACTCACAATCGTGGGCCAATAGCCCGGAGTATCAAAACTTGCTAGCGATTCGCAGTAAAGCCATGAAGCTCACTTTATTTTCTGTCAGCCCATAAAAATAAAGCCCGGCTCCTTGTGGGGGCCAGGCTGAATTCAATTTAAGGTAAGAAGAGTTACTTCTTAGCTTCCATGGCTTCTTTAGTAGCGGTAATTTCTTTACGACGCTCTTTGCATGCACCGGCAATTTCTTGCAAGGCTTTACGAGCACGAGCAGCGGATGCCTTGACGCCCTTTTCAATAAACTTTTCGTTTTCTGCTTTGTAAGTTTCAAACGCAGCCAACAATGTATCGTGTTGTGACATCTTGTCTCCTAGATCTTTAATTAAAGTTTGAGTATTGAGCTCGAAAATAGTATATCCCCATAAAAAGGAGGTAATTTCGACTATGGCCCTAGGGATAACTCTTATATTGCTTAATATCCTCCAAAATAGAGGAAAACATTAAAAACAACGGAGACACACGTGAAAAGCAACAATACCCCTTTAATGGGCTGGCAACCTTAAATAGGTCAGCCTGGGCTCTCAGCGCTCTTTTAAGCCCTTCCCTTCCCGAAAATGGCTTCCCCCATATCGTGTGAGAATTGAGTAAGCCCCAAGATCAACGCCTTAGTTAAATACCCCCAATCACTACAGAAAATCATGATGTCCATCAAAAATCAAGACTATGCCTTTGTCCGCAATAAGCTCATTAAAAAAGAAGAAATCGCACTCTTAGATGTTCGCGAGGAAGATCCTCATGCACAAGAACATCCTTTGTTTGCAGCCAACCTTCCGCTATCACGTATCGAGGTGGATGCATTCAGTAAGCTCCCCAGAAAAGATGTACTGATTGTCACGCTAGATGATGGCGAAGGACTCGCGCAATTAGCAGCTGAAAGACTCTCTAAACTTGGCTATGTTGATGTCTCAGTATTTGCGGGCGGTGTTACAGCATGGAAGGCTGCTGGCGGAGAGGTCTTTAAAGACGTGAATGTGCCCAGCAAATCGTTTGGTGAGTTTGTCGAATCTAAACGGCACACACCTTCCCTGTCAGCACAAGAAGTAAAGAAGTTGATTGACGATAAGGAAGACATAGTGGTGGTGGATGTGCGTCGCTTTGATGAATATCAAACCATGAGCATCCCGACGGGCATTAGCGTTCCTGGTGCCGAGTTGGTTTTGCGCCTTCCAGAATTAGCACCCAACCCTAAGACGAAGATCATCGTCAATTGCGCAGGAAGAACACGTAGCATCATTGGCACTCAATCGCTCATTAATGCCGGCATTCCGAATGAAGTCAATGCACTTCGTAATGGCACGATTGGCTGGACCTTAGCTGGTCAGGAATTAGATCAAGGTCAAAGTCGTAAATTTAAAGAGGTAAGCGAAAGTACTGCTGCCAAGGCTGCTGAGCGTGCACGTAGCGTTGCTGATCAGGCTGGGGTGAAGCGGGTTACGCTTGCCGATATCGAGCAATGGAAATCTCAGGCTGAACGCACTACGTATTTCTTTGACCCAAGAACGCCCGAAGAATATGAAGCCGGCCACCTGCCTGGATTTCGGTCCACACCAGGCGGACAATTAGTTCAAGAAACAGAAATGGTAGCGCCCGTTCGCGGTGCACGTATCGTGTTATCCGATCCGACTAGCGTCAGAGCCAATATGCCAGCTTCATGGCTTGCACAGATGGCTTGGGATGTCTATGTGATTGATGACATCAAAGCAAGCGATCTGACGGAGAAAGGATCCTGGATTGCACCTCAGCCGCAAACACCTCATATTCAGATGGTGGATGCAAATACTGCCTCATCATGGTTAAAGGATGATGCTAAGACCATTTTGATTGATCTCAGCACCCATGCAAATTATGTCAAAGGCCATATTCCTGGTAGCTGGTTTGCACTACGCTCTCAGTTTGCGAATGCCTTAAAGAATCTTCCCGTAGCAAATCGCTACGTACTGACCAGCACCACAGGTGACTTAGCTGTATTTGCCGCACAAGAAATTCAAGGGCTCATTCAAGCTCATGCTCAGGCGGAAGTGCTTGTATTGACTGGTGGCAATGCAGCATGGATCAAGGCCGGCCTTGATATTGAAAAAGGCGCTACGCATTTAGCATCACCCCCAATGGATCGCTACAAGCGACCATACGAGGGGACAAGCGTTGATCCCGCAGCGATGCAAGCCTACTTAGATTGGGAATTTGGTTTGGTAGAGCAGCTTGGTAAGGATGGCACTCATCACTTCTGGGTGCTTTGATCATAGCCATGAGTAAAAAAATCGCCCTCTTGATCATCGCCTTAGGGCTCTCATCTTGTGGGCGAGAAACCTACACCACCTGGTCTTGCACTGATGGTGCTGGCAATAAATCCCCGATGATTCTCAAGAAAGCGCAGATGCAGTTTCAGGAACGTCAATATGACTACTGTGGAAGTCTTGGCCCACTGAGTTATTTTGACCTGAAATGTCCCGCTCAAATCCAGGACTCTAGCAGCATCTTTACGACAAGCTCAGGCAAACTCGTCAGCAATACAAATGAGTTTCACTGCAATGCACTCTAAAGAGAAAAACCTCCTTAGCCCCAAAAAATTACTGCTCAGCAAATGGACAGCGGTAAAGCCAAGCCATAAACGAAAACATTTTTTAGTCAGCAAAGTCATCCTGCCAGAGTTACCAGAGGCGGCAATTGAGTTTGTTGAGCTAGAAGCTGTTTTTGATCAGCATTCTCAAATTATTCCTTGGCGTGAGCTCAAAGATACTGAAACCTGGCTGCAGGGCTGGATATAAAAAAGCCGCCAATCGATTGGCGGCCCCTTACGACTCAGTTAAAAAATAACTACTTCTTCTTACTTGTGTCTGAAGATTTTCTGAGATGCTCTTCGATATTCTTTTCCGCTGTGTCGGCTACTTGATTCACAATTTTTCGCCCTTCTTTAAACATCTTCTGACCAGCAGTTGACATGTCATGAACTACCTTAGATAACTTGTCAGCATGTCCTGGCAATTTACTCTCAGCATCTTCAAGCCAGCTCACTAAAGAACTACGAACCTTCTCTAAATGCTTTTCAGTTCCATCAGCCGCATCATCGCCAATATCCTTGAGAACAGATTTCACTTTCTTCTGATATACGGTTGCACGTTTTGCAGCTTCTTTGGCAGCCTGATCCTGAAGCTCTTTCAGCTTGGCAAGGTCATTTTTAGCCGCAGACTTGACGCTCTCCATCGCATTTTTCATGCCCCACTGAACTTCTTCAAGGTGGTGGGCACTCAGATCTTTGGCAGCATCCAATAATTTATGTGAATAGGCAAATAGCTCCTTAGCCTTTTCTTGTTGCCATGCTTGAATATCCTTGTGATCCATTGCATCTCTCCTTGAGTTAAATAAATATTTTGATCAATTAAAAGGCACACTTCTACTCTATACCCAAATCTGATTCTTGCCAATTCCCTGCTCTCTTGGCATTAAAATTGGGGCATGAGTGAGAGAAAAAATCCGTACGAAATCATTGGTGGCGCGGCAAAGATCGAGGAGCTAGTCGATCGCTTCTACGATTTAATGGCCTTAGAAGAGCCCTTCGAGGAATTGAGAGCCATTCATTCCCAAGATCTGTCGAGCTCCCGAGAAAAGCTCAAACTCTTTTTGTCGGGTTGGCTAGGAGGACCAGATATCTACTCTCCAAAGCATGGCCACCCCATGCTGCGTGCACGACACCTGCCCTTCAAGATTGGCCTTAAAGAACGCAATCAATGGCTAGCTTGTATGTATCGCGCCATGGAAGACTGTGGAATTGATAGTCAGATTGGCGCCCAACTTGAAGAATCTTTTTTTAATACCGCTGACTGGATGAGAAACCAAGCAAACTAGTCTAGCTTTGCTCCAGCTTGCTTGACGGTTTTAGCCCAGCGGGGCGTCTCTATTGCTAGAAATTTAGTAAATTGATCCGCACTTAGATAAGCTGGATCGGCACCCTGCTCAAGCATTCTTTTTTGAATATCAGCAGACTCTAGGGTCTCCTTAAAAGCTTGGCTTAGTTTATTCACCACTTCTGCTGGGGTCCCCTTGGGTGCTAGGACTCCATAAAAGCCAACAACCTCCAAGTTTGCAATACCTGTCTCGATCACTGTTGGGGTATTTGGCAGTGCCGGGTTTCTCTTTGCGCTTGTAACGGCGAGTGCCCTCACCTTCCCTAACTTGGCATAGTTGGCTGCCTGGGGAACTGACTCAGCCATAAACTGCACATGTCCTGCTATAAGATCGGTAAATGCTGGAGCGCTGCCCTTGAAAGGAATATGCACCATAAAAATACCAGTTTCATTTTTTAACATTTCCGGAACTAGATGAGAGATACCACCATTACCAGCCGAGCCATAATTTAATTTCCCAGGGTTAGCTTTTGCGTAGGCAATAAATTCTTTAAGCGTTTGTGCTGGTACATCTTTATTCACTATCAAGGCTAAGGGCTGCTGCGCGGTCCTCGCGATCGGCTGAAATTCTTTTAAAGTCTCATAAGAAGTTTTGGTGTAGACCGCAGGATTAATGACCATCGTACCGGTATTGGCCAATAGCAAGGTGTATCCATCAGCGGGGGATTGAGCCACAAATTGTGCCCCCACCGTACCACCTGCCCCCGCTTTGTAATCCACGATCACAGTCTGACCCAAAATGGATTGTAATTTTTCAACCAACAAGCGCATATGGGCATCAAGCGGTCCACCCGCTGGAAAACCAATAATCACTTTAATTGGCTTATCTGGATATGCTGCTTGGGCGCCAAGAGGAAACCAAAATCCTAATAAGGTGATTGAGAGGATTGCTGCTTTATGAAATGATTTACGCATAATCAATAAGATAAATAAATTAAAGTTGCAATAGCCTAGAGGGCGCTACCGCAAGCAAAACCGCTAGCCCAAGCCCACTGAAAGTTATGGCCCCCAAGATGTCCTGTGACATCGACACACTCGCCAATGAAATATAAGCCTGGATGATTTCGGGCCATCATCGTTTGGCCGTCAAGCTCTTTGGTATCTACACCACCCAACATTACCTCAGCTTTTTTCCAGCCCAGTGTTCCAGCCGGCTTGACCGACCAATTGGTAATGAGCTCTTTGAGCGAATGGCGGTCCTTTTTAGAAACCTCAGCCCATTTTTTTCCGAGGAGGTTTTTCTGCTCAGCAAAGGCTTTGGCTAGGCGCAATGGCATGACTGAAGCCAAGATATTTTCTGTCAACTTCAGGCGACTATCCTCATGATTAAATAATTCATCACAACTAAATTGACCATGAGCCTCTACTGCACCTAACCAATCAACATGAATCTCCTCACCTTCAACCCAATAACTGCTAGCTTGTAAAACTGCAGGTCCGGAGAGGCCTTTATGGGTTAAGAGCAGGTCCTCATTAAAGCGACATGCACCATAGCGGTTACCCTTGGAGCCTGCCGCGATACGCACCGGCAAGCTGAGGCCTGATAATTCAATGAGATTATCAAATTCACCAGACGTGAATGAGAGTGGCACCAGTGCAGGACGCGGATCAACAATCTTCAATCCAAATTGCTTCGCGATATCTAGAGAGTATGCAGTTGCGCCAATTGCTGGAACTGGTAGACCACCAGTTGCCATGACTAAGGATTTGGTTCGCTCTTCACCAGTATTGGTTTTAACAATCCAGCCCCCCGCTACATTCGAGATCGACTGCACTGAAACTGGATGGCGGATATCAACATGGCCCTTAGAGCATTCAGAAAGCAACATCTCAATAATTTGTTTTGCTGAATCATAGCAAAAGAGCTGACCTTGATGTTTCTCGTGATACGCAATACGATAAGACTGCACTAGCTTAATAAATTCTTTTGCGGGATAGCGCGCTAGGGCAC
>JBJOEU010000068.1:0-6469 GCA_046049115.1 Pseudomonadota bacterium | reverse complement strand
ATCGCCAACCTGCAGTATTTGTTGGTCATGGCAGTCCGATGTATGCCGTTGAGCCCAATCGCTATACAGCGGCTTGGACCAATCTTGGCAAATCGCTTAAACGCCCGGATGCCATCCTAGTCATCTCGGCTCATTGGGTAACCCGTGGAGTGTGGGTTACTGCAATGTCTAAGCCTAAAACTATTCATGACTTTGGTGGGCAGTCCTGCACTGGCAGATCGCGTAAAAGAATTATTGGATGTTCCAGTAGTGCTTGAGGAGAATGAGTGGGGTGTTGATCATGGTGCATGGTCTGTTCTGACCTACCTCTACCCAAATGCAGATGTGCCGGTTGTGCAACTGAGTCTAGATGGCTCCATTTCTGCTAGTGAGCATTACGAGCTTGCTAAAAAATTACGCCCCTTGCGTGATGAGAACATTTTGATTTTGGCTAGCGGAAATATTGTGCATAACTTGCGTACTATTCATTGGGAAGAGGGTGCAACGCCTTATCCTTGGGCTGTAGAGTTCAATGATTTTTTTGTTTCAGAGATGCAGGCAAATCATCACGATAATTTAATTCATTGGGAGCAGTGCGGTGATGCTGCACATTTATCTATCCCGACTCCTGAGCACTATTGGCCAGCCTTGTATACGCTTGCTCTACAAGAGCAAGGAGAGACCCCTCAGGTGCTAATTGATGGAGTAGAAATGGGATCCATCAGCATGCTGACTTTTTCAATCCAGTAAATACCTATATGTGGCTATCTATTTTTGCAATTTTTTGTGGCGCTGGTCTTGGCGCCTTGTTAAGGGCAGGTTTTAATCTCGTAACAGTCAGTGTTGCCTCAACTCTTCCGTTGGGTACGTTCATCTCCAATATGGTTGGCGGATACTTCATCGGAATTGCCGTAGCTTTTTTTGGCAACAATCAAAGCCTCTCCCCTGAATGGAAGTTATTCGTGATTACAGGTTTTTTAGGTGGTCTCACCACTTTCTCCAGCTTCTCTGCGGAAGTGGTCGGCTTTATGCAGCGTGGCGAAGTGAGTTGGGCGCTGGGTACTGCACTCTTACATTTAGCCGGCTCACTCTGCTTAACTTTTTTGGGTATTCTGACTTACCAAGCGCTGAAGTAAGTTTCCGTATAAGTTTGATTAGCTGGCTTACTCAGGCTTGATGTTTCCAGCCTTGACTACTGCACTCCATTTTGCAGCTTCTGATTTAATGAGGGCTGCAAAATCGGCAGGGCTGCCACCACCAATTTCATTTCCCTGGGAGAGCATTAACTCTCTGAGCTGAGGATCCTTAAGCGCTTCATTAGCAGCTTTATTTAATGCGTTGATGATGGGTTTAGGTGTGCCAGCAGGTGCAATAAATCCCTGCCAATTAAGTACCTCTACCTTAGGGTAGCCAAGCTCAGCAAAGCTAGATACATTTGGAAACAGTGGCGACCTCTTTTTGCTCGTGATAGCAATGGGGCGCAGTTTATCCGCCCTAATGTTCGGAACTGCAGAGTACATCTGATCAAACATCATATCAACGTTACCTGCCATCAAATCGGTTAAGGCAGCAGAACCACTCTTGTAAGGCACATGAATCATTTGGGTACCGGTATTTTGCATAAATAGCTCTGCTGAGAGTTGATGGCTGCCGCCGATACCTCCTGAAGAAAATGTCAAAGTCCCTGGTTTTGCCTTAGCTGCTGCAACAATATCTTGAATAGTTTTGTATGGTGAATTCGGGTTAACTACCAGAATGAGTGGACCCTTTTCAATCAGGATGATGGGAGTAAGGTCAGTTTCTGGGTCGTATCGTAAATTCCCAAAAAGCGTTTTGTTTACCGCCATTGGTGCAAAGTTTCCCATGCCAATGGTGTAGCCATCTGGTGCAGCCTTTGCAATAAACTCAGTACCAATATTTCCGCCAGCACCGGGCTTGTTGTCAATCACAAAGGGCTGTTTCAGAATTAAGCTCATCTTTTGCGCCAGCTGCCTGCTGCGAGAGTCTGCGCTCCCGCCAGCGCCATAAGGTACAACTACAGTAATGGGTTTAGTGGGGTAGGTGGTTTGCGCTTGTGGTGTTGTAACAATCAGCAATGCCGTGCCGAATAAGAATGTTTTTAGCAGCTTCATCATTTTCAAATTATTCCTATGCCTCCTAGGGCTGCCCCCAGCATAATTAAATATAAAGGATGCCAGCGAGTCAACACGGTAACTCCGATAGTGACTAGCGTAAGCATATATGCAGCATAGCTATGATTGATTTGTAAGGCAATCTGCCATGCGGAGGAGAGAACCAAGCCAATCGCCAGTGCCGCAGCCGCATACTGAATAGACTTCTTTTTGTGCGCATCCTTCATGCCCAGTATGAGGCGCTGTAGGTGATAAACCAAGATGGATGACGGCCAAGCAATTGCGAAGGTTGCAATCAAGGCCCCAAGTACGCCATAGACATGCCAGCCGATGAGCGTGACTGTCATGAAGTTAGGGCCCGGCGCAGCTTGAGCAATTGCGAAATAATCAGCAAAAGTTTGTAGGTCTATCCAATGCTCTTGATAAACCGATAAATTGAGCAGACTTGGGAGTAAGGCATTGACTCCGCCAAAAGCAATGAGCGAGAAGGCGGAGAGTTTTAAAAATAGACCCAGTAAAACGCTCATAGTTTTCGAGCCTTTTTTTGCGCCAAGACCCAAGCTAACGGAGATGCTATGAGTACCACCCAGCCAAGACCTAGTTGGTAGTAGCTTGCTGCAATTACGGTGACAAGTACTACCAACAGCATTAGTGGAAAGCGCAACTCATCACGCAACATTTTGATGCCAGTAGAAGCAATTAAGCCAACCCCAACAGCAGAAATCCCCCGCAGTATTCCTTGGACAGACTCCAGGTCGCTGTAATGTGTATAGAGGATTGCAAGCAGCATCACGATGCAGATCGGTCCAAGCGTTAAGCCGAGGACAGCCGCTAGTGCCCCCTTGGCGCCAGCGAACCGAGAACCAATGCAAACCGCAAGATTAACAATATTGGGCCCTGGAACAATTTGACATATTCCAAGAATGGCGCTGAACTCTTCTGAGCTGAGCACCTTGTCTTGCTCTACTAGGGTGCGGCGTGCCCAAGGTAACACGCCACCAAAACCAGACATGCCGATTTTGCTAAAGCTAATAAATAGTTCTGTTGGGGTCAGCGTTTTCAAAAGCGTTAAGGCTGATAAGGATGGGGTACTGGCTTTTGATCCAACCAAGCTTCCAGAGTTTCAGTAATGCCATGAGAGAACATCTTAAATACAGGTTCAGCAATAAAGCCTAGATGGGGAGTTGCTAGTAAATTT
Organism: Pseudomonadota bacterium; assembly: GCA_046049115.1. GTDB lineage: Bacteria > Pseudomonadota > Gammaproteobacteria > Burkholderiales > Burkholderiaceae > Polynucleobacter. The sequence continues at coordinate 3,160 of JBJOEU010000068.1, read as the reverse complement.
GGGACCTTGCGCAAAAGGTCATTCGATGGCAATGGCTCAATATCAAATACGTCTATAGCGGCTTGGCCGGGACAACCTTTTTTGAGGGCGGCACACAAATCGGACATATTAATCAATGCAGAACGCGAGGTGTTGACCAGAATGGAGTCTGGGCGCATCAAGGCAAGTTGATCGGCGCTGATGAGGCCTTTAGTTCCGGGGCCCGCCACTAAGTGCAGGGTAACTATTTTTGATGTGCGTAGTAATTCATCGAGGGCAACTGAAGTTGCGCCTTCAGTTGCAGCGCGTTCTGGAGTCATGTTGGGGCTCCAGGTGACAATCTCCATGCCAAATGCTTTGCCAACACGAGCAACAGCGCTGCCGATGGCACCAAGACCGATCACGCCCAAGCGCTCACCGGAGAGCATGGGTAGCACGGAGAGTTCATCGCGCCAGCCACCAGAGAGCACTAAGTTATTTTGGCGAACCAATTGTTTAGAAGCCCCTAAGATTAATGCCCAGGTTAACTCGGTCGTGGTTTCTTTCGAAGGGCCTCCTGGCGTGCAGGCAATCGGAATATTACGAGAAAGAAGGGCGGCGCTATCAAGCGTCCCATTGCGCTTTCCTGTGAACATCAATAATTTGAGCTTTGCTAACCTTGCGATCATGGCTTCATTGAAGGGGGATCGGTCGCGTACGATAGCAATGACATCGGCATCTTTGACTGCCTCATATAAAGCCTCGTCTCGGAGTGGCTCATGATGAATGATGAGGTTTGAATTTTGCTCTATGCGATCCCATTGAGAGAAGCGACGCAGGGCGCGCTCATAATCTCCTAGGATGACAATATTGGGTAAGTTGGCCATGACTCTTTCTACTGATTTGTTATTCTGCTTGAGTTTACTATCGATCACTGAGTAATTTTGACAAAGGAAATCCCCATGATTTTGGAGCACTGCGATATCGAAATTGACCCAACTAAGGGCGCTGAGTTTGAAGAGGCCATTTTGCGCGGCGTCAATTCGGTGATTTCTAAAGCTAAAGGTTTTCAGGGTTTTAAGGTTAACCGTAGCATTGAAAGTCCTGCTCGCTACCTATTGCTGATTTACTGGGATACCCTGGAGAACCATACCGTTGACTTTAGAGGATCTGCTGCCTTTGCTGACTGGCGAGCTATAGTTGGCCCATTCTTCGTAAAGCCACCTGTTGTTGAGCACATGACGTTGGTGGGTAAATCAGGCTAATACCTTCAGTATTTATGCGGTCTGTTTTTTTCGGATCGAGCGCTCAAGTGGGATGGTGTCTAGGTTAGGTTCTAGCGCTTCCCGCTCATCAAATACAAAACAGCTGCCGGTGTAGTGCGCAGAGCCAACTTCTTCAAAGTACTTGAGGATGCCGCCTTCTAGTTGATAGCTGTGTTGCATACCAATTTCGCGCATGTAGAGCCCGGATTTTTCACAACGAATTCCGCCGGTACAAAAGCTCACCAAAGTTTTATCGGCTAGTTCGTCTTTATGTTTGGTAATTGCTTCGGGAAATTCTGTAAATTTCTCGATATTAAAATGCAGTGCATTTTCAAAAGTCCCATACTCAACTTCAAAGGCATTGCGCGTGTCCACCATGACTACCGGGCGTCCTAAATCATCTGTTCCGCGATCAAGCCACTCTTGTAATTTTTTCGGTGTGATGAAGTTGGCGCGACCCTCTTCCGGACGAATCGCTGGGTGATTCATCCGAATGATTTCATTCTTAATTTTGACCAGCATCTTCTTGAAGGGCTGAGTTTCAGACCAGCTATCTTTGGTTTGAAGGAGTGCAAAGCGCGGATCCTGGCGCAAGTAATTTAGAAAGTGACGTAATTCCGGTTCGCCCCCAGCTAAGAACATATTGATACCTTCACCAGTCAAGAGAATGGTGCCCTTTAACTGACCAGAATGACACTCATCTAAGATCTTGGTGCGCAGCTCAGCTAAATTGTCTAGACTGACAAATAAGTAAGCAGCTATGTTCAAAATTGGTTTCATAGGTAATCTCATCTTGCTCCGGCATCTATTATCAAACAAGCAGCGAGGATGGGTGGTAATCTTGCAGTCTTAATCGATGGAGATGATGTATGCCGATTTACTTGAAAATGACTAAAAAAGCCCTTCTATTTGGCCTATTCGCGATGTTTGCCAGCTCTTTTGCTAGCGCTCAAACTGCGGGTGTAGGTGCTTGGCCCACCCAAAAACCGATTCGCCTGATTGCTGTTTTCCCGCCAGGTGGCTCTGTGGATCAAGTGGCGCGTACCCTGGCTCCAGCGTTACAAGCGGAATTAAAGCAAAACGTCATTGTCGAAAATATTGGTGGGGCATCTGGTGTGATCGGAACTGCCGCCATGACCAGGTCAGACCCGGATGGTTATACCTTTGCTGTGGTATTCGACACACATGGTGTGAATCCAATCCTCAAAGATAAGCTCCCGTATGACACGATTAAAGATATTGCGCCGGTGACCTTAATTGGCACTTCACCGATGGTATTGGTTGCCAGCAAGAATTCTGGGATCACCAGCTTTAAGCAGTTGGTAGACCAGTCTAAGGCTGGCAAACAATTTAGCTATGGCTCCATTGGTATTGGTAGCTTGGGTCATTTGGCTATGGCGCGTTTGGCGAAACAAGCAGGTTTTGATTGGAATCACGTTCCTTACCGAGGCGGTGGCCCATTGATGCAAGATGTACTGGGCGGTCAAGTTCCATTGGCTGTTGGCTCAGAATTCTTAGTCAAGCCCCATGTTGATAGTGGCGGCGTCATTCCCTTGGTAATCACTACTGCTAAAAGATCTCCTGAGTTGCCTAATGTGCCGACCATTGCTGAAAGTGGTTTTCCTGGATTTAATGCACCAGCTTGGTGGGCAGTTTTGGCGCCTGGCAAAACTCCACCAGCAATTGTGAATGCCATGAATGAGGCTGTGACTAAAGCATTAAAAACACCAGCTGTATCCGAGAAACTGAAGTCTCAAGGGATTCAGATTGTGGCTGGTAACCCAGAAACATTGCGTGACTTCATCGGTAAACAAATTGCAATCTGGGGTAAGTTCGTCATTGAAAACAATATTAAAGAAGCGCAATAAGGAATTGATATGAGTGAGCGTTTAATTCCCTATCAGCCAATGGACTTGGCTGAGCCTGCTGAATTGGTG
>JBJOEU010000067.1:0-6273 GCA_046049115.1 Pseudomonadota bacterium | reverse complement strand
TATTGATTAAAGCTAATACTGCTGTCTGATTAGTCATGAGAAATTAGACATCAATATCTTCAGCAGCATTGCTATCAACAATACCAAAGCGTCTCATTTTGATATACAGCCCTTGTCGAGATAAGCCCAGCAATTCTGCTGCTGAGGCTCTGTTCGACATAGTTAGATCTAAGGCAGCCAAAATACATAATTTTTCAATAATGTCAGTGGTCTCAGTAACGATTTGCTTCAAAGGAACTTTACCAACCAATTGGGTGAGTTCTTTTGCATTCTTTCCTAAATTCTCAGACTTGGCGCTAGGTTGCTGCACAGATTTTGAGATGAGATGAATGCTGATGCCAACTGCTGAAAGTTTTCCGCTAATAAAGCTGACTGCTGAAATTTGGGCTTCTCGAGGTGAGCTGCCATCATCAGCGGTAATTGTTGTTGAGTAGTCTTTGATCGAGCCATATTCACGCACGGTGCCGAGAATAATTTTTAAATCGATACCTGCTCTTCCAAGCCATACCTCTAAAGACTTGCCAAGAATATTTTCTTTCTGAGCAGACTGAGACATGGAAACAAAGGTGCTATTGGCAGTCAAAATGACACCGCTAGTACTGCAGACAATAAAGCCATCTTGAAAGTCTTCAATGGCCTGTGTGAGCAAAGTGGTTTGCTCATTCAGATTATTGATCTGAGCACTCTTTGATCTTGGCTTGATAGATACAAGACAAATATTTTGATTACCTTCGCGCAATAAAACACTAGAGATTTCTACATTCTCCTTGAGATTCTCAAGCGTTGATTGAATTGGCGACTGCAAAATTCCAGATTTTGATTCTGCTAAATAAGTTTGAATAGCTTCATAATCTTTTACAGGAAATAAATTCGTAAATAGCTTTCCCTGAATCTTTTTTAGATCACCCACTAAAAAACCCGCAGACTTATTTACTTCAAGAATCTTTAAAGTTTGGCTGTCAACTATTAAATACGCCTGATCAATATTATTAAATAGTTGAACGTAGCGATTTTGTATTGCATGAAGATTGGCGTAGTCACGCTCAATCTCTTGTTGAGAATCTACAAGCTTTTGTTGTAATACGGAGATGCTGCTGAGATCTTTGCCAATCGCAACCAGCTTATTTTCTTTTGGAAAAAAGATCGTACTAAATTGAATGGGAAGAGAGGGCGATCCTTCAATCCATTGATTAACTTGACGCCACTTTTGCTCAGACTCATCCTCACTTGTTTTCAGTAGGGCATTGACCTTAGGCTGGCTATCTACAGCAACAGTATCGAGCCAATTTTTCCCAATTAAAGACTGGGTATTGCTGGCTATCGGCTTTGAGCCATTTAATACATTTTCTATTAAACCTGAGCCATTCATTACAAGCACAAGATCAACTGAAAGCGACAGCATTGCGGCTGCTTGACGCACATCTAAGGCATCTATTGCTTGAGGATCTAGATTGAAAATTTTGGTCACTATATTTTTTTACCGATTTTTCTAATAATTATTTTTGTATTTGGCTGAGCACAAGATTTAATCTTTCGACACATTCCTCAGGGGTAAATGCTTTTATATCTGCCTGAATGTGATCAAATTTTGCAGGCGCTTTATTATAGAGCGGACCCCCAATCAGAACCTTGATTTTTGTGTTCTTCGATTTTTCCCTCAAGACCTTAATGGTATTTGGCAGCTGCTCTAGTTGTTCATCGCACGATACTGAAATGGCAATAGCATCATGGTTATTGGACTCAAGCTCTCGACTGATAGATTTCAGGCTGTTATTTTCCGGTCGATAAACACGCCAACCAGAATGAATAAAATAATTAGAAAGAATGAGTGTGCCTAAAGAGTGCTGCGATTCTGGAAAAACAGAGATCAGAATCGAATGATTGCCTCGTTTTTCTAATTGAGTTACTTGAAACAGATAATCAAGCTTATGTATTACCCGCTCTAGCTTATTGGTCCCAATCGACACTTCAGCAAAACTCAGGGTGTCATCCTCCCATTGTTTGCCCAGCCTTCTGGCAATGGTGGGTATGAGATCTAAGACGATGTAATTAATCGACACCCCATGAGTCTTTAGCACTGTAATCGCTAGCTCAAAGGCGCCATCTTCGGTAGAGAGCAGTAATTGGGTGATCCGATCAATCTCTTCATCATCCAATACATCCACTCGTTGACTAAGAGTGGGTACCGGAGACTCAATCCAACCATCTTCGTTGGAGGCTTTGGGTTTATTGGCCCCCTCAACCTTGCGTTCAATTTCCTCAACTAAGCGGGGTAGTTGAGTGCTGAACACTTCCATGATGAGTTCTTTTTTAAAAGATGGATTCACCAAATGGCCCTTGATTTAATTTATGTATTATTCGAAAACATATGTAAAATAATTATTACACTAGAGATCTAATAATGGCAATTATTTTCCATTAACTAGGGTAAATACTAGTATAAATTAGGGAAAGTACTAGTATTAGTAAGTTCTAATAAGCGTAAAGTTTTGTTTACACATAGCCGAATACATCACGCCCAAAAATGAAGATCAATAAGCCTCTATACAGTCAGGAACAACGCGCAAAACGCGATGCTACTGTGTGGACCCTAGTTCAGGGGATTTTGGCACCTGTTCAATTTTTAGTCTGCCTCATTAGCCTGTATTTGGTCTTGCAATACCTCATTTCTGGCCATCACTATGAATTAGCCACCATCTCAGTAGTGGTTAAAACCTTCTTTTTGTATCTGATCATGCTCACTGGAAGTATTTGGGAGAAGGTCGTTTTCGGAAAGTACCTATTTGCCGACAGCTTCTTCTGGGAAGACGTATTTAGTATGTTGGTCATTTCCCTGCATACGATATATCTCTACTTCCTCATTGCTGGCGGCATGAGCGATCGCAGTCTGATGTATCTCGCACTGGCTGCGTATACGTCTTACTTTATTAATGCAGGCCAGTTTATTTATAAGCTTCGGATGGCTAGACTGCAGTTTAATGACCAGGTTGCAGCATGAACGCTATCGTTGATCTGCCAAAAGAGGCGCAGTCCCATGTTGGAAAAAATATTCCAATCTATAAAGAGCGTGGTCAAAGAGAGGTATTTTGCGGACTTACCGGGATTATTTGGCTACACCGAAAAATTCAGGATGCCTTTTTCTTGGTTGTTGGCTCCAGAACCTGCGCGCACTTGATTCAGTCTGCGGCTGGAGTCATGATTTTTGCAGAGCCGAGGTTCGCGACGGCCATCATTGATGATCGTGATCTTGCTGGAATTGCAGATGCCCACGATGAACTTGACCGGGTTGTAAAAGCCTTGCTGACAAGGCGTCCTGATATCAAGATGCTATTTTTAGTAGGCTCTTGCCCATCCGAGGTCATTAAATTAGACCTATCTCGTGCCGCGCAAAGATTGAATAAAGAAATGATCAATCAATGCCGTATTTTGAGTTACTCGGGTAGTGGGATTGAGACAACCTTTACTCAGGGCGAAGATGCTTGCTTAGCATCTTTAATATCTGACACGCCAAAACAAGCCCCTGCAACTACGCAAAATTTATTAATCGTTGGTTGCTTACCAGATATCGTTGAAGATCAATTTCAACGCATTTTTAATGAGCTGGGCATTGCTAATGTGTCCTTCTTCCCGCCAAAAAGTTCAAAGCAAGTAGTCGAGATAAACAGTAATACTCAATACCTACTTGCCCAACCCTTCTTGGCTGAAACCGCTAGACTCATTGAGGAGCGGGGCGCTAAAAGACTATCTGCACCATTCCCATTTGGAGTTGAAGGTACTACTGCATGGCTTAAGGCTGCAGCAAATGCCTGGGGTATTGATGAAAGTAAATTTGATCAAGTTACCCAAGTCAGAATTGATCGCGCCAAAAAGAGTCTCGCACGTTACCTGCCGGCTTTGGAAAATAAAAGCATTTCTTTCTTCCCAGATTCACAACTAGAAATTCCTTTAGCACGCTTCTTGTCCAAAGAATGCGGCATGAAAGTTCTAGAAATAGGCACGCCCTATATTCATAAGCAACATTTGGAATGTGAGTTTGATTTATTACCAGAAAATATTCGCATCGTTGAAGGTCAAGACGTCGAGAAGCAATTAGACCGCTGCCGGAGTGACAAGCCTGACATCGTGGTTTGTGGACTTGGCTTAGCCAATCCCCTTGAATCTGAGGGCATTACGACTAAGTGGTCAATTGAGTTGGTATTTAGCCCCGTGCATGGATATGAGCAGGCTGCTGATTTAGCAGAACTGTTTGCACGGCCTTTAAATCGCAGTCTGAAACTAGCGGCTTAAAAGGCTCATATGCAACTGACACTTTGGACATATGAAGGCCCGCCACACATTGGTGCAATGCGCATTGCGACCTCGATGACTGATTTGCACTATGTCTTGCATGCACCACAGGGTGATACTTACGCTGATCTCTTGTTTACGATGATTGGACGCGCTAAAACTCGTCCGCCGGTTACCTATACGACATTTCAGGCAAGAGATTTAGGTGGAGATACAGCGCAGTTGTTCCAAGATTCTGTTAATTCTGCTTATGAACGTTTCCAGCCTAAGGCCATGATCGTTGGTGCCTCTTGCACTGCAGAGTTGATTCAGGACGATCCAGGTGGTTTGGCAAGAGCGCTCACTTTACCGATTCCTGTAATCGCACTCGAACTCCCTTCGTATCAGAAAAAAGAAAACTGGGGCGCTTCAGAAACTTTTTATCACATTACTCGTGGATTAGTGGCTTTCGATAAATCCATTAGTGCACAGCAGTATCAAGAGATGCGTGCTGTTAATGCAAAGCAAGATCAAAAGCCCAGCTGCAATATTCTTGGGCCTACTGCATTAGGATTTAGAAATCGCGACGACATTCAAGAAATCAAGTCTCTATTGGAGGCGATGGGTATTGAGGTGAAGGTGGTTGCGCCTCTAAATGCTTCGGTTGCAGATATCACCCAATTACCTCAGGCAGACTTTAATGTCATGTTGTATCCAGAGGTTGCTCAACTCACATGTACTTGGCTGCAGAAAACATTTGGACAGCCATTTACCAAGACCATTCCGATTGGTACTAAAGCAACTAGAGCGTTTGTTCAAGAAGTAGCTGCATTAGCCAATATCAACCCAGTGGCTTTTTTAAAGTCTCAAGATGAGCGGGCCCATTGGTACGCAAAATCAGTCGACTCCACTTATCTCACTGATAAGCGTGTATTCATTTTTGGCGATGCAAGTCATGTCATTGCTGCCGCTAAAGTCGCATCAGAAGAAATTGGCTTTAAGGTAGTTGGCTTAGGAACTTACAGCCGTGAATTTGCCCGCGAAGTCCGTGAAGCTGCAAAGCTGTATGAAGTAGAGGCTTTAATTACCGATGACTATTTAGAGGTCGAGGAAAAAGTTGCTGAGCTCACCCCGGACTTGGTCTTGGGTACGCAAATGGAACGCCATATCGCTAAACGATTAGGCATTCCTTGTGCAGTGATTTCTGCACCAGTCCACGTTCAGGACTTTCCAGCACGCTACTCACCACAGATGGGATTTGAAGGTGCCAATGTATTGTTTGACACCTGGATTCATCCACTCATGATGGGTCTTGAAGAGCATCTCATTATGATGTTCCGCGATGATTTTGAATTTAGTGCTAAGGCAGCACCTTCCCATCTAGGTCATTCAGCAGCCGTTAAAGAAAGCTTACACGCACCGGAGTCTAAATCCAACGAGTCAGCTCCAGTAGTCAGTCATACCCAGGTAAACGCTGAAATATTTAGCGGTAAAGAGCCAGCCAATTTATGGGATGCAGAAGCAGAAAAAGAATTGGGAAAAATTCCATTCTTTGTCAGAGGCAAAGCACGACGCAATACCGAGAAGTTCGCAGTTGAGCATGGCATTAGCCATATCACTATTGAAACGCTCTACGATGCAAAGGCTCACTATGGCAGATAAGAACATCCCCATGAGAGTCTCCATCATTACGATGGATACGCACTTGAGTAGTGCGACCGAGAGGGCGCGTTATGCCCTGAAGAAAAAAATACCAAGCCTTGAGCTAAGCATTCATGCAGCTTCTAGTTGGACCGTAGATGCTAAAGCGCTAGAAAACTGTATTACCGACATTGAGTCAGCAGACATCCTAATTGTGACTATGTTATTCATGGAAGATCACTACAAGCCAGTGATTGAAGCCTTGAGAGCTAGACGCAATCAATGTGATGCCATGATTTGTGCAATGTCAGCAGGTGAAGTGGTTTCCCTGACTCGCATGGGCGGGTTTGATATGGGTAAGCCAGC
>JBJOEU010000066.1:0-6391 GCA_046049115.1 Pseudomonadota bacterium | reverse complement strand
TCCTCATGCAATTCGCGGTACATGGCCTGCTCTGGGCTCTCTCCATGCTGAATCCCACCCTGCGGGAACTGCCACGAATGCTGCCCAACGCGTTTTCCCCAGAAAACCTCGTTATGGCTGTTGAGGATGACTATGCCGACATTGGGTCTATACCCTTCACGGTCAAGCATGAGATCGCGCCTCAAATCCTTTAAAATCAATGATTTGATTATATCCACACATGAAAGCTTCACAATCATTTCTCGCCACGCTAAAAGAAGCCCCTTCAGACGCTGAGGTGGTATCGCACAAACTGATGGTGCGCGCCGGTTTAATACGTAAGCTCAGCGCGGGTATTTACAACTATCTACCCTTGGGTTTGAAATCCATTCGTAAGGTTGAAAATATTATTCGCGAAGAAATGAATCGCGCAGGTGCCATTGAGTTACTTATGCCAATGATTCAACCTGCCGAGTTATGGCAAGAGACTGGCCGTTGGGAAAAGATGGGGCCAGAATTACTCCGCATCAAAGATCGTCATGATCGTGATTTTTTAATTCAGCCAACCTCTGAAGAAGTGGTGACAGATTTAGCGCGTAACGAAATTAAGAGTTACAAACAGCTTCCAGTCAATTTTTATCAAATTCAGACTAAGTTTCGCGATGAGCGCCGCCCACGTTTTGGAATTATGCGTGGACGCGAGTTCAGCATGAAGGATGCCTACTCTTTTGATCGTGATGCTGAGGGTCTGAAGAAGTCCTATCAAATTATGTTTGATGCATACACTCGTATTTTCAAACGTATGGGTTTGAAGTTCCGTGCGGTCACTGCGGATAACGGCGCTATTGGTGGTTCCGGTAGTCAAGAGTTTCATGTGATTGCCGATACTGGTGAAGACGCTATTGTGTATTGCCCAAATTCGGATTACGCCGCTAATCTTGAGGCTGCTGAGTCGGTCTCATTAATTGCTACCCGTGGTGCTGCAACTCAGACGATGACTAAGGCCGCTACACCAGATCAAACGAACTGTGCTGACGTAGCCAAGTTTTTAAACTTGCCACTAGAGCAAACTGTGAAGTCCTTGCTGTTTGCTGCTGATCAAGAAAAAGGTCCAGCAAAATTATTTATGTTGCTAGTGCGCGGTGACCATGAACTTAATGAAATCAAGGCGAGCAAGATTCCTGGTATGACTGAATCCCGCTTTGCGAGTGAAGCTGAGATCAAGCAAGCCTGTAATGCACCAGCGGGTTATTTAGGTCCAGTTGGTGTTACTGCTGATGTAACCGTAGTCGCGGATCGTACCGTTGCCAATATGGCTGACTTTGTATGCGGCGCTAATGATGCTGGTTATCACCTAACCGGTGTGAACTGGGGTCGTGATTTGCCAGAGCCTGTAGTGATGGATTTGCGTAATGCTGTAGCGGGAGATCCTTCGCCTGATGGTAAAGGGGTTGTCGATATTTGCCGCGGTATTGAAGTGGGCCATGTCTTCCAATTGGGTACGCGTTACTCTGAGGCGATGGGCTGCACTTACTTAGATCAGCAAGGCAAAGCACAGCCAATGGTGATGGGTTGTTATGGCATTGGTGTGACTCGCTTGTTAGGCGCTGCAATTGAGCAGGGCAACGATGAGCGTGGAATCATTTGGCCGATTTCGATGGCACCATTTGAAGTGGTGATTTGTCCAATGGGCTACGATAAATCAGAGGCTGTGAAAGTTGCTGCTGATCAATTGCATGATGAATTAGTTGCTGCAGGAGTAGATGTAGTGCTCGATGATCGCGGCGAGAGACCAGGTGCGATGTTTGCTGATTGGGAGTTAATCGGCGTGCCGTTCCGTGTTGTGATTGGTGATCGCGGTCTGGCAGATGCTCAGGTGGAATTTAAAGGTCGTACAGATGCTGAATCAGCCAATATTCCACTGTTAGAAATTAAAGCAAAAGTGATTGCTGCAGTTGAAGCAGCTAAGAAACTCGTTTCTTAAATTAAATAGTTTTTGACTATTATTTTTTAAAGAGCCCGCCAATACCTTTGGCGGCTCCTTTGGCTGCCATCGATGCCATGGTGCGCGCCATCTTGCCACCCTTGAACTGCTTCATCATGGTCTGCATTTGCTCAAACTGTGCCAGCAGGCGATTGACTTCTTGAACCTCGACACCCGCACCAGCTGCAATTCGACGTTTGCGAGTCGCTTTTAGTAATTCAGGTTTTGCGCGCTCTTTTGGTGTCATGCTGTCGATGATGCCGCGCATACGCCGCGTTTGTTTGTCCGCAGCACCTAAATTTGTTTTGGAGGCCGCTTGCGCCATATGACTTGGTAGCTTATCCATCAGGCTGGCCATGCCGCCCATTTGTTGCATTTGTGCGAGTTGATCGCGGAAGTCGCCCAAATCAAATCCACCCTTAGAAATCTTACTCGCCAGCTTTTCTGCTTTGGCAACGTCGACGTTTTGTTGGGCTTGCTCAACTAGGGCAAGAATATCGCCCATGCCCAAAATACGGCTTGCCATTCTCTCGGCATCAAATGCTTCGAGACCATCCATTTTTTCGGCAACACCAATAAACTTGAGTGGTACGCCAGTAACTTGACGCACTGAAAGCGCTGCACCACCGCGTGAATCACCATCTAATTTGGTCAGAATGACGCCAGTAAGTGGAAGCGCCTCATGGAAAGCTTTGGCTGTATTGACAGCATCTTGACCCAGCATGGCATCAACAACAAAGAGGGTTTCAATTGGATTGAGATTGGCATGCAAAGTTTTGATTTCTTGCATCAGTGCTTCATCAATACCAAGACGACCGGCCGTATCCACCAGTAACACATCAAAATAATGGCGACGTGCCCAATCTAGAGCGGCAGCAGCGATTTCACTCGGCTTTTGATTGATATTGCTTGGAAAAAATTCAGCGCCAACTTGTTTGCTGACAGTTTCTAGCTGCTCGATCGCTGCGGGGCGATAGACGTCACAAGAAACAGTGAGCACTTTCTTTTTCTTCTTCTCTTGCAGAAATTTGGCCAACTTACCAACTGAGGTGGTTTTTCCTGCACCCTGCAAGCCAGCCATGAGAATTACCGCTGGGGGCTGGGTAGCTAAATTCAGTTCACCGCTTTGGGTAGCGTCACCTCGCATGACCTGAGCCAGTTCACGCTGAACAACGCCAACCAGCGCTTGCCCTGGACTGAGACTTCCAACCACTTCCTCGCCAAGGGCTTTAAATTTAATTTGCTCTAGTAAAGATTTAACGACGGGAAGCGCAACGTCGGCCTCCAACAAGGCCAGGCGGATCTCCCGAAGCATTTCTGCAGTGTTTGCCTCAGTAAGACGAGCTTGCCCCCGCATTGTTTTAACAACACGAGATAGGCGATCGGTGAGATTCTCAAGCATTTATCGATTAGACTTTCTAGATGGATATTTTAGGTTACTCAAGCTTGGATTGGCTCCCTTCTGCACTTTATTTGCTTCTTTTGGCCTTTTTGGGTTCACGGCCCAAGGGAAAAATTGAATCTCCGGCTTTTACGGGCTCAGTTCAGGCATTGATTCTATTGATTTTGCTGGTACACGGAATTGAGCTGCACAACTCGGTCTTTACGCCCGAGGGATTTGTATTTGGTTTTGCCCAGGATCTTTCTCTGATTGCGTGGGTTGGTCTCGCGTTTTATTGGTTTCAGTCTTGGTTTCTGCCGATTTCCAGCTTGCGCTGGCTTGTCTTGTGTTTTGCCCTGGTTTGCTCTGTGTTGCCAGTCATATTTTCCGGTACCTTGATTTCTCCAAAGGCGGTATCCGATCCTTGGTTTAAGGGGCACTTCATTGTTGCCACTATTTCAGTTGGCTTATTGAGTTTGGCAGCAATGCATGCCATGTTGATGAGTATTCAGGATCGAGCATTACACCGTCAGCTAGCCATCATCCCTAACAGCCGTATTTCCCACTGGTTGGAAGACTTGCCACCATTGATGGCAATGGAAAGCCTCCTTTTTAACTTGCTCTACGTGGGCGTTGCACTGCTGAGCTTGACAGTATTTTCTGGACTCCTCTTTTCGCAAACACTATTTGGCAAGCCGCTTGTTTTCGACCACAAAACCATCTTTGCCTTGATCTCCTGGTTCTTATTTTCTGGCCTCCTGATAGCCCGTTGGCGTGTTGGTTTACGCGGGCGCGTAGCTGTTCGTTGGGTCTTGAGCGCTTATACCGCTTTGCTTCTAGCCTATGTTGGCAGTCGATTTGTTTTGGAAGTCATTCTTCAGAGAGCATGACGTTTTGATTAAGTGGCTCTTATTATTTGCTGGCGCAGGCGCTTTGTATCTATGGATCAAAGGCAAAAAACAAGTCAAGCTCAATACGGATGAGGCTGCCAAGATAAAAGCAGAGCGAAGCAAAGTTGTTGAGCCGGAAGTGATTGTTCAATGCCACCATTGCTCAGTGCACCTTCCAAGATCGGATGCGCTTATGCAAGAGGAGCGTTTCTATTGTTCCCAAGAGCATCTAGATAGTTTGGATGCCCAAGGTTGGCTTGGTTCTGTTGCTTGGCGAATCTCACCCAACCAAGATATGCGACCGGAGGGCCTCGTATCGGATTTGGTAGTGATTCATCACATTAGCCTTCCTCCTAGTGGATTCGTTGGTCACAATTCCACCCAATTTATCGTGGATTTTTTTCAAAACAAGCTAGATGCTTCTTTGCACCCCTATTTTGAAGAAATTGCCGATCAAAAGGTATCTAGCCATTTTTTGATTTCTCGTCGTGGCGAGGTCTTTCAGTTTGTATCTACCAATAACAAAGCCTGGCATGCTGGGGCATCATCCTTTTTGGGTAGGGAAAAGTGCAATGATTTTTCGATTGGTATTGAGTTAGAAGGGGATGGCGATCACCCTTTTGAGGATATTCAGTACGCCGCTCTGGCTAAATTAAGCTCCCAAATACAATCCGTTTACCCCAATCTTCAATTCGCTGGGCATAGCGATATTGCTCCAGGAAGAAAAGCTGATCCAGGCATGCAGTTCGACTGGAAAAAGTTTCAGGGTAAAAACAACATTCCTGTCGAAAAATTCCCCTTTGGTTTAGACCCGCGCTAGGCCTCTAAATTAGTATGTGAGCACACGCTTACTTTCTTGCCCTTTGGCTGAAAAGGGCTGCAAAAACTGCACCAAAATGAGCCCTAATTTATTGAAAATATAGGGAAAAATACTTATAAATATTCATCAGAAATATCTTACTAATTTCTGAATATTTCCCTATACTTAGTGTCAAATGCACTTCGAAACACTAGATGTAGTGTTTGAATACAGCAATACCCTATTGTTTTTTAAAGATTTTTGTCCAAATAACTATATATAAGCAGGAAAAATATGACATACGCCAACCCCCAGACAGCAGGACAGACTGCCGGCACAAATAACCCAGGAATAAGCCCCTCAGAATCTATGAATCAAACCCCATCGGCTGGCTTTGTTGCTGGTGGCGTAGGTGGTGGTCAAGCTACCCAATTGTCCGATTACAAGATCATTCGCCGAAATGGCTCAGTGGTGGCATTTGAGCCATCCAAAATCGCCATTGCGGTTACAAAAGCATTTTTGGCAGTTAACGGTGGTCAGGGTGCTGCTTCTGCGCGCGTACGTGAGCAGGTTGAGCAACTAACCCACGCAGTAGTTCGCGCCTTGTTGCGTAGTCGTCCAAACGGCGGAACTTTCCATATTGAAGATATCCAAGACCAAGTGGAATTGGCCTTAATGCGCAGTGGTGAGCACAACGTTGCTCGTGCATATGTTCTTTATCGTGAAAAGCGTAATCAAGAGCGTGCTGCACAGCAGACTACCGCCCAAGAAACTCAAACTTCTACTCAAGCAACTGAGCCGGGTTTGAGGGTATTGGATAACGGTGTTGAGAAATTTTTGGATATGGCGGCCTTGCGCACCATTATCGAAGCTGCCTGTGAAGGCCTTGGCAATAATATTGATGCAAGCCCAATCATTACTGAAACCATCAAGAATTTGTATGATGGCGTACCAATGGCTCAGGTGTATGACTCTGCAATTTTGGCGTCACGCACGTTGATTGAAAAAGATCCCGCATATAGCCAAGTGACTGCACGCATTCTGATGCACGTGATTCGCAAGGAAATCCTCGGTCGCGAAGTATTGCAAGGTGACATGCAAGCCGAGTACGGCAGCTATTTTGCCAAGTACATCAATGAAGGTATTTCTGCTGAACTCTTAGACCCACGTATGCGTGAGTTTGACTTACCAAGATTGGCTGCTGCTTTAAATGCGAGCCGTGACTTGCAGTTTAACTACCTCGGTTTGCAGACTTTGTATGATCGTTACTTCTTGCATATTGAGGACCGCCGTATTGAAATGCCACAGGCATTTTTCATGCGCGTCGCAATGGGCTTGTCTTTGAATGAGTTGGATCG
>JBJOEU010000065.1:0-6396 GCA_046049115.1 Pseudomonadota bacterium | reverse complement strand
ATTTGTAAGGTTAGATATCTCTACGTCATCACCCGCGATCAGATAGCGCATTACTTCGCAAAGCGCAGAGATGTGGTCTTCAGTCTCAGAGATCTCCTCAGCAGATTCCAAGCCGAAAACATCCAAAGCGCGGCGGATTTCTACTAATGGCCTCTCGTTTAGATAACCGGCCATGTAAAAAGAGCCGTTCAGAATGATGATGGGTCGCCCAACACTGATGAAGTTCTGATCAAACTCATCCTGCCAAGCTTTAGCAGGATTGGCTTTAGCCATTTCAACTAAATTCTGCCAAACCTTAGCAAGAGGGGCATCATCAGACTGAGCCTCTTGACCCTCTGGAATAGAAGAGACTATCTGATCCAATAACTCTTGATCAGGCGCTTCATGAAAGAGTCTCGCAATCAAGCCATACAAATCTGCTCTAGCCAAATCTTCCGGCAAACCCACATCACCCACTTCGGTCACGGAGCTTTCTTTTATCTGTTCACTCATGTTTCTTTTTTCACCATATCTACAACACGACAATCACTGCACATTTTGAGTCTTTCTAAAGCCTCTCCAGCAAAGGCGCTATGAGCGCCCAGCTTCATCAGCATCAGATCGACCATTTTTGCTGTACCAAATACTTTTCCACAGCCGATGCAATGGAAAGGCTTGGTCTCGTTCAGTTCTACCCTTTGCTTGCGCTGCTCCACCGTTTGCAAGCGAGGAGCTAAAGCCAAAGCCTGCTCTGGGCAAGTTTGAACGCAAATGCCGCATTGGACGCACTGCTTTTCAATAAAGGAAAGTTTGGGCTCATCTAAGTTATCAAGCAAAGCGCCTTCAGGACAGCTACCCACACAGGACATGCATAGCGTGCAAGCATCCTGGTTAATTTTTAGACCGCCCAAGAAAGATGATTGCGGTAAAGCTGCTCCCTCTGCTGGTAACGGCACTTTTGCTTGCTTTTGCAAATGCTCCAAGACCGTTTCAATCGTTTCTCTCTTTTGATTGGACAAACCAAAGCTAGCAGGAGAACAAATAGCCGATGAAGCGCCACGCTGGCGAAGTTTGCTCATCGCCTGCGAAGCTGGCTGAAGATCAGCGATGGATTCCAGCTGTATTTGCGACAGTCTGGCATCAAATCCGTAAGCAGCCAGAATGGCATTACCCAAATCGATTTGAGTTTCTAGAGCAGCCCGATAGCTAGGATCTTCATCGCCCGTTAACAGCAAAACTACCTCACCAAAACCATAGCTAAGCGCGCCAAGCCATAAATCCAAACCAGTAGAAGCTATGTGCTCAATCCCGTAGGGCAACACATAGGATGGCAAGCTTTCAAATTGTTTTGGCCTGAGGTGCGCAGCTCGTCCGAGAGAATCTAAGACCTGAGTCCCCGCCTTGAGTGTATGAAGTAATAGAGTTGGGCTAGAAGATTGTTTAGCTTTGGCACTTTGGGCAGCAAACACAGTAGCCAGTGTTTTAATTTCCTTACCCTGATGCGGCACACTTGGATAGTTGTAACGCATTGCACCGGATGGACAAACTGTCGAGCAAGCCCCGCAACCCATACAAAGATTCGGATTGACATCAACTGTGCCTTGTCCGTTTTTGAACAAAGAAGATATAGCGCCGGTAGAACAGACGTCGATACAGGCATTGCACCCTACTTTGCCATTACGGCCATGGGCGCAAACTTTCTCGTTATAAGCAAAGTATTTAGGCTTCTCAAACTCACCAATTAATCCGAGCAATTGATTTGCCACCAGAGATTGCTCAAATGGATCCTGGCCTGGGGCAAAGTAGCCCTGCGGAGTTTGACTCATACGCATTTGAGGGTGTGCGCGCAGATCCATAATTAAGTCAAATTCAGAGCTACGCTGACGCTCAACGCGATCAAAATTAATTGCTCCAATACCAGCACAGGCTGTGATGCAATCACGGTGAGACTTGCATTTGTTGAGGTCAATTTGGAAAGAGTCGTCAATCGCACCTTCTGGGCAGACTTCAACACAAGCACCACAGCGGGTGCACATCTCTGGATCAATTGGATTTTGTAAATTCCAGTCGACCGTAAAGTGGCCAAGATAACCATCTAGCTTAGTCACCTCACCTGTATAGGTCGGGAAATTTCTAGCGATCGGCAATGCTCCTGGCTCGGTGCACAGCACTGAAACATCCAGAGAGTCGCTCAATTTTTCAGCCCAAGGTAAAGCTTGATCTCCGGGCCCAACAATGAGTAAGCGCCCCTGGCTTTCGTAATTCACTACTGGCACAGGCTCGGCTTCTGGCATATCCGCTAAGGCAAGCAAAGCCGCAATCTTGGGTCCAGAATTTTTAGCCTCTTGGGTCCATCCAGCAACCTCACGAATATTGACAAAGCGCAAGGGCGCTATCAATGGCTTCTCGGATTGCTCTGCCAGCTCGTTAAATAATGCGCCCTCTTGAGTGCAAGCGATCACGAGCGAGTCATTGCCATTCATTGCCTGAATAGCGATGCCCACTTCTTGCCTGCACAAAGAGGTGTGAACCGGTACGCCCAGCGCCTTTGCATCTAAAGGCATGGTTCCGTTGCAATTACAGACTAATTTTTGACTCATTGATTTCTTCTTAACTGGTTTTTTTATCCACGGGTAAGGGGGCTTGATTTCCCACTTCCTGAATAGATGTTGGTGTGGATGTTAAATCAGTCCGATCGGGAGCGGGTAAAGTTGGATCTTTAGATTCCTCATTATCGATACTGGCAACGCTGGCACTCTCTGGCTCTCCATCATCATCTTTGCGGAAAATGTTCAGCATGTCGGACTGAACCATACGCTTGAGCATCTCCAAAGGAATCGGGTCTGGCTTTGAATAATCATCGATATAAATATCTAGACCGTCCATGATGTTGAAGTGCGGGTCTGAAAACATCTTCTTCATTGCCGCTTGCTGAACTACCGGATCAACTCCAGGCTGCATAAAGGCTGAGAAATCTGGTGCAAATCGATCCATCTTCTCAACATCCTCCAAGGAGGCAAGTGACAGAGCATCTTCGATCTCAGGCAATTGCTGTTTAGCCTCAGGGCTGACATCTAATTTTTGCCCAGTGAGCTCGCCTGATTTTTTCTCAGGCTCAATATCCTCACCTAACTTACGACGCGACCATCGACTTAAAAAACCATCAGCCATCAATCCTCCACTGGGCGGTTTGCACCCTTGAATGATTCGGGGCGATGAC
Source organism: Pseudomonadota bacterium (assembly GCA_046049115.1). Lineage (GTDB taxonomy): Bacteria > Pseudomonadota > Gammaproteobacteria > Burkholderiales > Burkholderiaceae > Polynucleobacter. The sequence continues at coordinate 3,197 of JBJOEU010000065.1, read as the reverse complement.
GTTTTTTAGGTTCAGGACGGTAGTGTTCATTGACATACTCTTGCAACCAAGAAGCATGCTCTGTAGACAAAAGTACGCTATCGACCGACTCACCACCATCCAATAGGCGCCCTGCTTCGTTGTAGCTTACGCTGATCCGATGGGGAATGGCAAACGTGGGCTCTGTTTTAGCCAAGTCAATAGACTGTGCGTCTATGTATCTCTCAACATCCTCCTCTAGACGCCACATCACAAACCAAGCAGGAAGGGTTGCTGATAAGTTGAGGTAATAGCCTTCAGCCTCATCTGGAAAAAGATTCAAATCGAATCCAGTAAACAACCAGGACTCACCCTGCTCATCGCGCCCAAGGAACTGTCCAGAGATCTTATTAGCTGCTATCGATGTACTGTTGAACTGCCCAAAATCAGGCAATACCTCGTGCGGCGCCCACCGATATGTAATCCACGGGTTATCAATAAACTGCTTACGCATGATCACAGCAAAACGCATAAGGCCTTAGGTGTTCTGAACCACAATGTTCGGAAATTTATTGCTCATATCTTTAGATAGTGCTGCGACTTTGATGGCAACTCGTCTTGCAATCGTTTTATAAATTTCGCTGATAGCGCCATCGGGATCTGCCACTACGGTTGGACGACCCGCATCAGCCTGCTCACGAATAGATAAGTTCAGAGGCAATGAACCCAAAAAGTCTGCGCCATATTCTTGACACATCTTTTGGCCACCGCCAGTACCGAACACATGCTCTTCATGGCCGCAACTTGGGCAGATATAGGTGCTCATATTTTCGATGATGCCCACAATGGGTACGCCAACCTTGTCAAACATCTTCAGACCCTTACGCGCATCGAGTAAAGCAATGTCTTGAGGCGTAGTCACAATTACCGCGCCCGTCACGGGCACCTTTTGAGCAAGCGTGAGTTGAATATCGCCAGTACCAGGAGGCATATCCACAATCAAATAGTCGAGATCACGCCAACGGGTTTGACGCAGTAGTTGCTCTAAGGCAGAGGTCACCATGGGGCCACGCCAAACCATCGGTGCATCGTTATCAATCAAAAAACCAATCGAGCTCGCTTGGAGGCCATGACCCTCCATGGGCTCCATCGTATTTTCTTCTATGGACTCTGGTCTACCGGTAATACCCAACATCATTGGCTGGCTTGGCCCGTAGATATCTGCGTCCAACATACCCACTTGCGCACCTTCAGCGGCTAATGCTAAAGCCAGATTCACAGCGGTGGTTGACTTACCTACTCCACCCTTACCGCTGGCTACTGCAATAATATTTTTTACATTAGGCAATAGTTTGACGCCGCGCTGAACTGAATGCGCAACGATTTGACTACTCACATTGACGCTGACGTTTTTAACTTCAGGTAATTCACGGAGCACAGCGATCACTGATTTACGAATAGCGTCAAATTGGCTTTTTGCTGGATAACCTAAAACAATATCCAAGCTAACATCGCCACCATCAACGCGGAGGTTTTTAACATTCTTAGATGTTATGAAGTCCGTTTGGGTATTCGGATCAATTAGACCCTTTAGTGCGGCTTGCACAGTCTCTACAGTAAGCGACAAAACTCTCTCCTATTTAGAAGGGCGGGCTTTTAAAAGCCGGCTCTACCTCTCTTATTAAGCCTAATGATGAAAAATCAAATAGTGCGTAGATTAACCGCACATCCAAAAAATTGCTAAAACCAAAATTAATGGCTAATGTGAAACTGGAAATCCAGCCTCCGTTATGAGCCCGGAGGCTAGCTCTGGAGAAAGGCTGGTTTCTAGCGTAACTAGCTGAGTCGCCAAGTCCACCTGAACCTGAGCCTGAGGATCTTGGGCTTGCACAGCCCGAGTGACTGCATTGATGCAGCCACCACAAGTCATCCCTGAAACCTTGAGCGTAAACATAGCTACCCCTTCAAAACGGTCAAAATACAGTTGTTAATGGCTTTTTTTCACCTAGAAGTAGATTATCTTCTACATGAGCACTACAGAATCGTCTAATTCAGAGTTTTATACCCTCGACATTGGTGGCATGACCTGCGCCTCCTGCGTTAGTCGGGTGGAAAAGGCTTTAGACAAGATTCCGGGGGTAGAGGCGGCTAGCTTCAATTTAGCTACCGAGCAAGCAAGAATTCGTGTTCATCGGGGCTCGTCCAGCTTGGCGGAGATCATTGCGCTAGTTCAAAAGACAGGCTACGAAGCCAAAGAAAGCTCTGCTCGGGGCAATCCAGACCAGAAAATTGGCAAGCCATTTTGGGCTGCCGATGGCTTAGGTCGAGTGATTCTGTGTTTTGCGCTATCAGCGCCCCTCTTCTTGCCGATGTTCTTCATGCCATTTGGCATACATTGGTCCTTATCAGGCTGGTGGCAGCTGGCCTTGGCCACTCCAGTCCAGTTCATTTTGGGATGGCGTTTCTACGTAGCAGGCTATAAATCCCTTATGGCTGGTGCGGGCAATATGGACCTATTGATTGCCTTAGGTACTAGCGCCGCTTATGGACTCAGTCTTTATATCTTGTTCACTTCAAGCCACGCACATGAACTTTACTTCGAAGGATCGGCGGTCATCATCTGCATGGTCTTATTAGGTAAATGGCTAGAGGCACGCGCCAAGCAAGAAACCAGTGAAGCGATTCGCGCCCTGCAGCAACTCTGGCCAGAGCATGCCAAAGTTTTAAATGCGGATGTTGATCTGCAGGGGAATGCGGGTATTGGCGCCGATCAATATCGCAACTTACCTTTAGAGCAAGTACTTCCTGGCGATAAAGTCTTCATTCTTCCCGGTGAACGCATTCCGGTGGATGGTGTCATTATTTTTGGTGCTAGCCACGTTGACGAATCCCTACTCACTGGCGAAAGCGAGCCCGTTAAGAAATCCATTGGGTCAAAAGTCATTGGGGGCGCCTTAAATGGAGAAGGCGCACTGATAGTGTTGGCTCAAGCAGTTGGTGTTGAAAGCGTGCTCTCACAAATCATTCACTTGGTAGAGGAGGCGCAAACACAAAAAGCGCCGATTCGAAAGCTGGTTGATCAGGTGAGTGCGATATTTGTACCTACCGTCATTGTGCTCGCGCTCATGACGGGCATAGGTAACTGGCTTTACCTGGACTCCATCTCCATTGCCATCTTGCGCGCCGTATCGGTCTTAGTGATCGCTTGTCCTTGCGCGCTTGGCTTAGCCACTCCAGCT
>JBJOEU010000064.1:0-6399 GCA_046049115.1 Pseudomonadota bacterium | reverse complement strand
AATAGACCCACCACGCCGCCGATCGATGCAAAAGGCAATACCAAGATGATCAAACCTGCTAATCGTATGGACTTAAACAACATGAAGAGTAGGAAGAAGATCGCCAAAATGGTCAAAGGAATAATAATCATCAAACGGGCCATCGCACGTTCCATATTTTCAAACTGACCACCCCACTCCAAGGTATAGCCTTCTGGCAACTCAACCTGTTTAGCAATCAGGTTTTGGGCCTCCTGAACGAATCCACCTAGATCTCGACCATCTACGTTGACACCAACGACCAAACGGCGTTTACCTGCCTCGCGAGAAATTTGCGCTGGACCATCCACCAAAGAAATATCGGCTAAGTCACGCATTAACACTTGAGCACCATCAGGTGAGTGCAAAATGATGTTAGCGATAGCATCGACCTTATCTCGATAGGGAGCGGGATAGCGCAACATGAGTGGGAAACGCCTCTCCCCTTCATAAACAATGCTGGCCTGCTTACCACCAATCGCTGTTTCAATCACTTCATTGACGTCCGATACGTTGATCCCGTAACGAGCAATAGCATCTCGATCAATTTTGATGTTGAGATAGTTTTGTCCAGATACTTGCTCAATTCGCAAGTCGTTACTGCCTTTCATCTTAGTCAGGATTTGACTAATTTGACCGCCTAGCTTTTGCAGCGTAACTAAATCATCTCCAAAAATTTTGATGGCTACCTGTGAGCGAACTCCGGATACCATTTCATCGACGCGCGCAGCAATCGGCTGTGAAATCGCCAATTCAATACCAGGCAATGTTTTTAACTTATCGCGAATTTCCTGCGCAATCTCTTCTTGACTTAGCTTGCGCTCACTCAAAGACTTTAAAGTCACAATAGGATCAGATTCATTAGGTTGACCTGGGTCAGCAGGAGACTCGCCCCTACCTAAGCGCGATACAGCCATCTTGACATCTGGAATAGTCATAATTCTTTTGATAGCCTCAAACTCGAGTTTGATCGACTCATCCAAAGAAATGTTCGGCGCGCGCACAATCACCGGGGTGATTGAGCCCTCCTGCATGACTGGAATAAATGCTTTACCTAAGAGTACAAAGCCAACCAAACTGGCTGCTAAAGCCATCAAGGATCTCTTAACGACCAACTTCGGATTGGCAAGACACCAATGTAGCCAGCGGTTATATGGCGCACGAAGTCGAGCAACCAACTTCGTGTCATCTTCACTACCGCCCTTCAGAATGTAAGAGCACAGTGCTGGGGATAGAGTGAAGGATAGGATCAAAGAAATAGCCAGTGCTATTGCAATAGTGATTGCCATGGGGGCAAACATTTTCCCCTCCATACCCTCTAAGGAGAGTAGTGGCATAAAGACCAAGATAATGATGCCCACACCAAATAGAACTGGAGTGCCTACTTCAGAGGCGGCTTCTAAAATGATCCGGTTCTTCGATTCTCCAGCCTTGAGTCGCTCACCTAACTTAGCAAAAGTATTTTCTACAACTACCACCGAGCCATCCACCATAATGCCAATCGCAATTGCAAGACCGCCCAATGACATCAAGTTAGCGGAGATACCGTAACGATTCATTACCAAGAATGTCAGTAGCGGCGTCAATATCAGTGTAGCCACTACGATCAAGGAAGAGCGAACATCCCCCAAGAATAAGAAGAGCAAAATAATGACCAAGATAACGCCCTCGACCAATACTTTTGCCACATTAAACATGGCCGCATTTACTAAATCTGTACGATCATAGAATGGCACAATCTGCAGGCCATCTGGAAGCAATTTTCCTTCGTTAATCTCTGCTACTTTTAATTTAATCCGATTCACTACTTCTCGAGCATTACCACCACGAATCATCTGAATGATGCCTGCCACACTCTCCGTATAGCCATTTTTAATGGCCGCACCTTGGCGGACTTCACTACCAATTGCAACTTCTGCTACGTTCTTCACGTAGACCGGAATACCCTTAACTTCTTTCAGAATAATTTTGCCGATATCTTCCGGCTTAGTAATCAATCCGACACCGCGAATCAGGTATCGCTCGGAGTAGGTGGGCAGCTGCCCACCACCTGAATTCGCATTATTTCTGGCAAGCGCTTCATATACCTCACGCAAACTCACTTGATAGTGACGTAAGCGCTCTGGATTAACCAAGACCTGATACTCACGCGCATATCCACCTTGAGTATTAATTTCAGCTACCCCGGGTATTGAACGCAACATGGGGCGCACAATCCAGTCTTGAATAGTCCGGCGCTCTTCAAGCTCATCTACCGTGAGCTCTCGATCACCATCAGAGGGGTGATCTAAGGTGTATTGATAGACTTCACCTAAACCAGTTGAGGGTGGAGCCAAAACAGGCGTAATGCCAATGGGCATTCTGGAAGCCACTTCAATCAAACGCTCAGTGACCAACTGTCTTGCAAAGTACAGTTCTGTCTTATCGGTAAATACCAAAGTAATGACAGAGATACCATTGCGATTGAGAGAGCGCATCTCAGTAAGGCCAGGCAGGCCAGTCATCGCTAATTCAATCGGAACAGTGACAAAGCGCTCCACCTCTTCTGGTGAGCGACCCGGAGCTTCAGATGCAATTTGTACCTGCACATTAGTCACATCCGGGAATGCATCAACTGACAAACGTTTGGTTGCCAGCAAGCCTGCCACCATTAAAACCAGGGCAATGATGGCAACTAAGAGTCGCTGCTGCAGGGAGAGACGAACAATTTTCTCAATCATGCAGCTTATCCACCACTCAACTGTCTTTTACGTTCAGAATTCAGATGGAAGGCGCCATTGACTGCAATATTTTGACCCTCCTTAAGACCTGAGATCACTGGACGATATCCCTTACCCTCGGGGCCAAGCTTCACAGCCATCATGCGATAGGTTTCATCATCCTCTTTAACAAAAACGTAATCATTATTGTCTTCACGGATAACAGCGCTAGTTGGCACGAGTAACTTTTCGGCTGGCTGACTCTCAATCATCATCGTTGCCAACATTCCCGGCTTAATCAAACCATCTTTATTAGGAACTTCCATACGCACCACTACTGTACGAGTTTGTGGATTAACAATGGAGTCTACGTGGGCAACAACACCTTGAATCTCGGCATTACGCAAAGCAGGAATGATCAAGTTAACCTTCTGCCCCTTATGAATGAGATAAGAATTACTTTCTGGAATTTCAGATACCGCCCATAAGGTATTCAAGTCGGCCACCGTAAATAGGGCATCGGCAGGTTGCACCACCTGACCCTTATTGATCTTTCTTTCCACAATTTCACCAGGAATACTGGCGATCACATTGTTCGTAGATTCAATCACACCGGACTTTGCTAAGCGATCGATACTGGGCTGATCCATGCCTTGAACACGCAATTGATCGTTTGCCGCACGATATTCCGCCTTAGCGCTACTTGCTTCAGCCTCTCGCTTTTGCAACTCAGCTAAAGCAATCACGTCCTCTTTATACAAAATCCTGGCGCGATTAGCAGCCTGATCAGCCAATTGACTTGCGCTCTTGGCCTTCAGAAAAGATAACTGGGATTGCGTTAATTCAGTAGAGGTAATTTTGGCCAAAATATCACCCTGCTTCACCTTTTGACCTGGCACAGCGAGGATATCTGATACGCGGCCCGTGACGTTCGCGCCGATACGAGATAAAAACATCTCATTAAAATCCACTCGGCCAGAAGCACGCAACTCTTCAACAAATGAGCCGGTATAAATCTCTCCATCAGTAATCATGTTGCGCAGGTCATCATTCACAATGACTACATTGGGGTCTTGTACAGATTTAATGGTCGGGCTGCGGTCAAATACGTTGAAGTAATTGAGGATGATCAGAAATAAACAAAACCAAGGAAAGTAAAAAAGTCCCTTTTGCGTCCAATGAGGGCTCTTATCATATTGCGCAGCTACTCGCGGTAAGTGAGTACTGAACCACTCATGCGTCAGTACATACAAATCATTTTGAGTTTTGATAACAGCAGCAAGCCATTCTTGTACATAGCCTTTTGCAACTCCCGTATAGCGGGAGTACAACTCCTTAGACTTAGTCATCATTTCCGTGAACTCTTGCTTCATTGCTTTCCACTCTCAATTTTTGCAATCCACTCTGGGCTTGCTCTTAAACGCTGAATCTCAGTAACGACTGAAGCTAAATCAAAGCGGGCCTTGATCAAATCATTACGAGCCACTCTAAATGTTCTTTGCGCATCTAGATACTCGAGCATGCCGCGCTCACCGTAACGATACGAAACTTCAGCAATCCGACGTGCACTAGAGGCCAACTGAACAACATCTTGATCCAGAATTTTGACTTGATAACTGGTCATTTGATAAAGCTTATATGCCGTCTCCAACTGCTGTTCCAGACTCTGACTTTGGGCATTGAGTTGATTCTTGGCCTTAGATGCATTCGCTTCTGCTTCCGCAATCTGACCACCCTTAAAGTCCCAAATAGGAATACTCACCACCAAACCATACAGTCGGTCAGTGAAGTTTGGGTCGTTATATTGCTGCGCTTTAATAGAAAGTTTTGGTAAGCGCGAGTTCTGCTCAAAGCTCAACTTAGATTGCGTAGCCTCGACCTCCGCCTTCGCTCGCTGTAACTCAGGACTCTGTGCATGCAATTCGCTCAGCAAGATTGGTAAAGCGGGTAAAGACTCTATCTTGAAGGGCTGTGAAACAACCTCATAATCCGCTGGCAAATGATGGCCAACTACTTGTCTCAGCTGGCCCTTAGCCTGCTCAACCCTCAGCTTGCTAGACTCAGTATTGATTTGCGCATTCAAAAATTCGGTTTGTGCGCGAATTAATTCAAATCGTGCAGTCTCACCAACGTCATAACGAATTTGCATACGATCACGAATTTGCTTCGTCAAACCTAAATCTTCTTCGGCAGCTTTTAATTCCGCATCACGACGCATCAATTCATAAAAGCGTTGTTGCACCCTAGAAATCATTTCAATTTCAAAGGCAATCCGAGTTGCTTCTGCAGATCGCAAATTAGCCTCAGCAGCATTCACACGAGGATAGCGGGTATATGGCATGTCCAAAGGTTGTGTCACTGACCAAGATGACACATTACCTGTAGTCAAAGGGCCAGTTACCGATCTTTGTTGTCCGGTATTTAACTCAAACTCAGGATTTGGAATTGCACGAGCGGAAGAGAGTTGCCCCTTAATCGCTCTAGATTGATCGCGAGCAGATAACACTTGAGGACTGGATTCCAATGCAATTCCAATGAGTTCATTTAGCGTCAGTGGCTTTTGAACTTGTGCACTTACTCCCCCTGCAAATAAGATGCAGATGGTGAGTGTGGACAGAGTCTTTAAGTAGTTCATTGCAACAATTTTAGAGAAAAAATACCATTTTTTAATTATCCAGCCCTATGAGAGCTGAAAAGCGGGAAATTCCCCAAACTAGGGATTTGGGTAGGATTTTAGGAAGCAGAATGAAGGATTGGAACTGTAAGTACAAACTATAACCATTTATAAAAATTGAAATGGTCTTGCCTTGATATCAACTCACCCATATACCGGACCCAAAGGCCGAATTGACGATATATAGGACTCAGATTACTGAGCAAGCTACTCCCCACATGTAGAACTTCAATTAGATCATATCTAGAGCAAATTGATCGTACTGGAGCTAAAGAGCTCATACATAGACGTTTTTAGAGAAACGCCCATATTGTTGGCTTTTATGAAGTGCCCTCTGAACAAGTTTATACATTCTCTTAAGACACATCTCCAGAGCCGTACGACGATCTCTTGCGGTCATGCTTACCTCGATTTGTCGATGATCAAATGTCTCCAAGCTAATCAGGCAGCTTTGATTGCAAGAGGTCCTACTAGGCGAAGCAGCAGAGTATTGAATTTTAATTTTGCGCACCATCCATAAAAGGCGTTTTAAAGAAAACTTAACTCTATTCTCTGTAAAAACTTTTAACTCTGTCTCACCTTCTTCTTTAGCTTCTAAGATAACGTTCATCAATATCTCCTCTGTTAAACACGTTCACAGAATAGATCGATATGAGTTCCGAATAAAGATGAGTTTAATGGACCTTAATTCAGTTTTTTACTGAATATTTATGGTAAATGAAAATGCCCTCAGAAAGAGGGCATCTCAGCTATGTTACCTTTAGTCGGGTGAACCGGCGCGTCTAAACTTTACTCACCCTGCCCCCCAATACTGGGAGATTTTTGAGCAAGGCTCGCAGGAGTGACATCACCTTCTGACTTGCGCCCACTTCTCATCAGGCCGCTGGCCAGGACACCCAGCACAACTACGATCTGAATTGCATACTCCAAAGCAGGGCTCTGAGAAGCAAGCCATTCTTTAGACATGGGCTCAGAGACCATCATTTTGGCGGCTGTCCATGCCAGTAC
>JBJOEU010000063.1:0-6493 GCA_046049115.1 Pseudomonadota bacterium | reverse complement strand
GCTTCTTGCGCTTGACCGAAAAACTCCAAGCAAACAGTCCGCATAAATTTAGGCATACGATGCAAAATCCAAGTAGCGCTCGTAATTAATCCATCGCAACCTTCTTTTTGAACTCCAGGTAGACCTGATAAAAACTTATCAGTGACATCCTTACCTAAACCCTCTTTTCGAAAGCGCTTACCTTCTACTTCCAAGGTTTCTGTTTTGAGAACGCGTTTGCCTGGCTCACTCGTACCATCAGACCAAGTGAGCTGAAAACGCACTTGGTCTACAACGTGAATTTTTCCTAAGTTGTGATCCAGGCGCTCAACATCAAGCCAATTACCCTCTGGATCCACCATGCGCCAGCTAGCTAAGTTATCTAGTGCAGTACCCCACAGGACTGCCTTTTTACCGCCGGCATTCATGGCAATATTGCCACCAATGCAACTCGCATCAGCAGAAGTAGGATCCACCGCAAACACCAGTCCAGAACGTTCCGCCGCATCTGCGACTCTACGTGTCACTACACCAGCACCAGTAAAGATAGTGGAGACTTCATGGTCTACACCTGGCAAACGCTTTGCTTTAACGCTATCGATCTGCTCAAGCTTTTCAGTATTAATCACTGCCGACATAGCGTAGAGAGGAATAGCGCCACCGGTATAACCAGTACCACCTCCACGCGGAATAATGGTTAAACCCAAAGCAATACATGCTTTTACCAGGCCAGGAATTTCAGATTCATAGTCAGGCTTAAGAACAACTAATGGAAATTCAACACGCCAGTCAGTGGCATCGGTCACATGCGCTGAACGTGAGACTCCATCAAAACAAATGTTATCTGCAGCAGTAATTCGTCCGAGCTCTTTTCGAGCGCGCTTACGAATCTCAGTAACTTCTTTAAAGCCCTGCTCAAAATTCTCAACAGCGCGATGTGCGGCATCCAATAAAACTTGAACTTGCTCAACCGATTCACCACTTGATCTTTTCTTTACTTCGCCAAGGCGATGCCATAAAGCATCGATTAATAGCTGACGACGATGAGGGCTATCCAGTAGGTCATCTTGCAAGAAGGGGTTACGTTGAACTACCCAGATATCACCTAAGACTTCGAACAACATACGAGCTGAGCGGCCAGTGCGGCGAATCCCACGCAAATCATTCAGAACACGCCATGACTCCTCACCCAGCAAGCGGATAACGATTTCGCGATCGGAAAAGGAGGTGTAGTTATAGGGGATTTCGCGAAGGCGGGGTGAACCCGCTTCGGCATCCAACAACTGGTTTAAAGCTAATGGGGCGTTCATAGCGTCATATTTGGTAAATATGCATTTTAATTGAGGGACGTTGATATTGGCAGGAAACCAATAAAGATGTTGGCTAGGGGCGATAAACCCCTTCAAATCTAAGGGCTTAGAGCTCGTTCATGGTACGCTCATCGCATGGCAACGAACTATTTAAAGAAAATTTTATCGGCCCGAGTCTACGATGTAGCCAGGGAAACAGAGCTCCAAGTAGCCCCCGAACTCACAAAGCGCTTAGGTAACCAAGTATTGCTCAAAAGAGAGGATAACCAGCCGGTTTTCTCCTTCAAATTACGTGGCGCCTATAACAAAATGGCCCATCTACCCCCAGAAGCTCTCAAAAGGGGAGTAATCACTGCTTCAGCAGGCAATCATGCCCAGGGCGTAGCCCTTGCGGCAGCCAAAATGAAGTGCAAAGCAGTCATCGTGATGCCCCTCACCACCCCCAGCCTCAAAATCGATGCCGTAAAGGCACGTGGCGGCCCTTGGGTGGAAGTGATCTTGCATGGCGAATCCTATAGCGATGCCTTTAAGCACTCTGAGCTTTTAGAGAAAAAACGGGGGCTTACCTTTGTTCACCCTTTTGATGATCCCGATGTCATTGCCGGACAAGGCACTATTGCCCTAGAGATCTTTCAGCAGCACCAAGAGCCAATTGATGCCATTTTTGTAGCCATTGGCGGCGGCGGTTTAATCGCTGGAATTGGTGAATATGTCAAAGCAGTCAGCCCCAAAACTAAAGTGATCGGCGTTCAATCAGTTGACTCGGATGCCATGAGAAGGTCGCTCGAAGCGAATAAGCGCATCGAAATGAAAGATGTGGGCCTTTTTTCAGACGGCACAGCAGTCAAGCTAGTCGGCAAAGAAACTTTCCGTATTTGCAAACGTGTGGTTGATGACATCATCACAGTAGATACCGATGAAATCTGCGCTGCAATCAATGATGTCTTTACAGATACCCGCAGCATCTTAGAGCCCGCTGGTGCTTTAGCTATTGCCGGCATGAAAAAGTATGTAGACAAGCATCGTCTGAAAAAGAAAACATTGGTTGCGATTGCTTGTGGTGCCAATATGAATTTTAGTCGCCTGCGCTTTGTCGCAGAACGTGCCGACGTTGGTGAATTCCGCGAAGCTGTTTTTGCTGTCACCATTCCTGAGGAGCGGGGCTCGTTCAGGCGCTTCTGTGAATTACTCGGCAATCGTAATGTCACTGAATTTAACTATCGCATTGCCGATCAAAGTGAAGCCCATATTTTTGTAGGTATCGGAACACAAAAAGCAAGTGATAGCAGCACGATTGCAAAGCATTTCCGTAAAGCAAAATTTGCAACGATCGATCTGACTCATGATGAGCTAGCGAAATCACACTTACGTCACATGGTGGGTGGCCACTCAGCCCTTGCCCAAGATGAGCTACTCTACCGCTTTGAATTTCCGGAGCGCCCAGGTGCATTGATGAAGTTCCTTACAAGTATGGCGCCGAACTGGAATATCAGTCTGTTCCATTACCGCAATCACGGTGCGGACTATGGCCGCATCTTAGTAGGTATTCAGGTTCCTAAAAATGAACAGAAGAAGTTCCAAAACTTCTTAGCTTCACTTGGCTATCCGCATTGGAATGAAACTGATAACCCGGCTTATCGCCTTTTTCTCAAATAAGATGTAATCCGCAATGTCATACACACTTACCGGAAAACTCGTTGTTGCGATTTCATCGCGCGCACTATTTGATTTCGAGGAAGAGAATCGCATCTTCGAGTCTACTGATGACAGCGCCTATATGAAGCTGCAGTTGGAGCGCCTATCTGAGGCTGCTCAAACAGGCGTTGCTTTCCCACTAGTAAAGAAATTGCTAGCCTTCAACGAAGAAGGTGAGCAACGTGTCGAGGTGGTGATTCTCTCTCGCAATGACCCCGTTAGTGGATTACGCGTATTCCGCTCAGCTGAACACCATGGCCTTCATTTAGAGCGTGGTGTATTCACCAGAGGGCGCCCACCCTATCACTATCTTCGCTCGCTACATGCTAATTTGTTTCTCTCGGCAAATGAAGATGATGTGCGTGCCACGATTGATGCAGGCTTTCCTGCAGCTCGCGTCTATCCAGAATCTAGTAAAACTGCAGAGTCTCACCCTAATGAAATCCGCATTGCATTTGACGGAGATGCTGTTCTCTTTTCTGATGAAGCCGAACAAGTCTTTCAGAGCGAAGGCTTAGTAGCCTTTGTCGATCATGAAAGTAAAAAAGCTGCGATCCCTCTGCCGCCAGGGCCGTTCAAGCCTTTGCTAGAAGCGCTCCATCGCTTACAACGTACTACTAGCGAGAAAGGGATGCGCATTCGTACTGCCTTAGTAACTGCTCGTTCTGCACCTGCACATGAGCGCGCTATTCGCACGCTGATGGCTTGGGGTGTTGATGTTGATGAAGCCATGTTCCTGGGTGGACTTTCCAAAAGCGAATTCCTCCGCGAGTTTGAGCCGGACTTTTTCTTTGATGATCAAACAGGTCACTGCCAATCTGCTGCTTCAGTAGCGCCAACTGGTCACGTGGTATCTGGCGTATCCAACAAGCCTAAAAACTAATGTCAATACTTACACTTGGTCAAGCAACGCCATATCCCGATCAATATGATCCGAGCTTACTATTTCCTATTCCCCGCTCCGAGAATCGCCTCAAACTCGACATCAAACCAAATCAAGCTCTTCCTTTTGTAGGCGTCGATATTTGGAATGCCTTTGAGCTGAGCTGGCTAAACAAAAAAGGTAAACCTCAGATTGCCTTGGCAGAATTTCAGGTTCCAGCCGATTCGCCAAACATGATTGAGTCCAAATCATTCAAGCTCTACCTTAATAGTTTCAATAGCGCTCGCTTTGAAGATGAAGCAGCAGTTCGTGAACAATTGATCACTGATTTATCAGCTGTAGCAGGCAGCAAGATTGCTACTCGCATTAATCCAACTGAAGCGATTGCCAAAAAAGGCATGCAGGAGATGAGTGGTGTTCTGATGGACCGCCTTGATATCGAGATCGATCCCAGCTTATCTGCAGACCCAGCCTTGCTGGAGGTGAATGAATCGTTTGGACCAATCGAGCAATGCCTGGTTTCCCATTTACTCAAATCCAATTGCCCGGTAACTGGTCAACCAGATTGGGCGAGCGTGCAAATTCGTTACCAAGGTCGTCCGATTTTAGAAGAAGGTTTGCTGCGCTATCTGATTGGATTCAGGCAAAAAGGTGAATTTCATGAGCATTGTGTTGAAACAATCTTTACCGACATCAAGCGCCAGTGCAAACCAGAAAAACTCTCTGTCTATGCGCGCTACACCCGACGTGGTGGGCTCGATATCAATCCCTTCCGCACTGATCACAATGCCCCTTGGCCGGAAAATACTCGCCATGCAAGGCAGTAAGAAAATCAGCAGCTAAACAAAAAGCCCTTCAAGAAGGGCTTTTTATCTTGGGTAAAACGAATTAACGCAATCCTTAAAACGGAATGTCGTCATCCATTGCGCCAAGGGATGCCGCATTGGAAGATGCTGGCGCAGAGTTCTCAACCGGCTTTGAGCGGCTATAACTTTCACCACCATCACCGCTGCCACCTACTGGCTTACCACCCAGCATTTGCATTGTTTCTGCAACGATCTCGGTGGAGTATTTTTCTTGGCCGCTAGCATCAGTCCATTTACGTGTACGTAAACGACCCTCTACATAAACCTGTGAACCTTTTTTGAGGTATTGACCAGCGATCTCTGCGAGTTTTCCAAAGAATGCAACACGGTGCCATTCTGTGGTTTCTTTCATTTCGCCAGACTGCTTATCTTTATAACGATCCGATGTCGCTACTGAAATATTAGTTACTGCGTCGCCGCTTGGCATATAACGCGTTTCTGGATCACGTCCTACGTTACCTACGATGATGACCTTATTTACCGAAGCCATGTTGTCTCCCGAAGAAAAATACTGCTGTTATTACTGCTAAAGGTTATGTTTTTAATTCTGCTGCATTCTTTGAATCTACTACTTTCGCAGGCAATTCGCCCATGAACCAAGCAATTATAAGCCAGCATAAAAGGAGCGCTGCGCTGATTTGAAAAACCGCCATATCGCCAAGGACATCAATTAAATAGCCCCCTATAGCAGCTCCAAAAAATAAACCAATCGATTGAGTGGTATTAAAAATACCCAAGGCAGTTCCCTTTGATTGATTTGAAAAACGTGACACTAGGGAGGGCAATAAGGCCTCTAAAAGGTTAAAACCAATAAAGTAAATTAATAAAGAGAGGGCTATGAAAATAATTGATCTTGCCTGAGAGAAAAAAATCTCAGCAATCACAAGAAAAATGATTGCGATTAAAAAAACTAGTCGCAGGCGATGACGCTTCTCACCAAATATCAAAATAGGCGCCATCATCAAGAACGACAGTAGGACAACTGATAAATACATTTTCCAATGATCAGCTAGAGGCAGACCTGCCTCCACCAATAAATGTGGCATCACTAGAAACATAGCGACTTGTGTTGCATGCAGCAGCAAAACGCCAAAATTCAAACGCATTAACTCGGGAATGAAGAAAACCTCTTTTATGGAGGCTTGCTCCACCCTAGCTTCCACTTTATTGCTTGGCAAAATGTAGAAGGTCACAAACATCGCGAATACACCCAAAATAGCCAAGACCAAGAAAATGCCACTCAAACCCATAACCCGATAAATGGGTGCGGCAATCACCAGTGATAAAGCAAATGAGAGGGCAATGCTACCGCCGACGAGGGCCATCGCACGAGTACGCACCTGCTCTCGAGTCAGATCGGCGACCCAAGCTGAGATAGCGGCCGAAACTGCGCCAGCGCCCATGATGCCGCGCCCGATGGCGATCCAAAGGAGATCATCCTTTGCGGCACAAATGAGAGCGCCGGCAACAAATAGGGACAGACCCCATAAAACAACTGGTTTACGGCCAATTCGATCAGAAAGGCGGCCTAAGGGGATGTAAAAACAGGCCTGAACAATATTGAAGATTCCCAGTGTTAATCCAACCCACAGAGCATGCTCGCCACCAGGTAAGCCCCGCGCATGAATACTAAAAACTGGCAAAAGCAGGAATAGGCCCAGCATACGAAGGCCAAAGATGCCAGCTAAGGCCAGAGTGGAGCGAAGTTCAGAAGGATTCATGGGAAAGAGCTATATTAACAAGTTACGCTAAAAAATCAT
>JBJOEU010000062.1:0-6509 GCA_046049115.1 Pseudomonadota bacterium | reverse complement strand
TGGGCCGGGAAGATAAAATTGAGGCATTACTGAAATATAGCTAATTAATTTTCTCGAGACCCAATTTACGATGTCAAACCTTCAAATTCGTATGGCAAACGCCATTCGTGCTTTATCCATGGATGCAGTTCAACAAGCCAATTCCGGTCACCCTGGAATGCCAATGGGTATGGCTGATATTGCAGTCGGTCTGTGGAATGAACATTTGCAACACAATCCAACCGATCCCCATTGGATGAATCGTGATCGCTTTGTTTTATCAAATGGTCATGGCTCGATGTTGCTGTATTCCTTATTGCATCTGACTGGTTATGACTTGCCGATGAGCGAGTTAAAAAATTTCCGCCAGTTGCACAGTAAAACCGCTGGACATCCTGAGTATGGAATTACTCCCGGAGTAGAAACCACTACCGGTCCTTTAGGTCAGGGGATTTCAAACGCAGTTGGTATGGCGCTGGCAGAAAAATTATTAGCAGAAGAATTTAATCGCCCTGGCCATGACATTGTTGATCATTACACCTATGTATTTTTAGGTGACGGTTGTTTGATGGAAGGTATCAGTCATGAAGTCTGTTCATTGGCTGGCACACTTAAACTCAATAAACTGATTGCACTGTGGGATGACAACGGCATCTCGATTGATGGCAAAGTAGTTTCTTGGTTTAACGAAGATACGCCTAAGCGTTTTGAGGCTTATGGCTGGAATGTGATTCGCGCTGTGGATGGTCATGATGCAGAGGCTGTATCTAATGCCATTGCCAAGGCGAAGAAGAGTGACAAGCCAAGCTTGATTTGCTGCAAGACTGCGATTGGTCAAGGCTCCCCCAATATGGCGGGTAGTGACAAGGTGCATGGCTCGCCATTGGGCGCAACTGAGATTGCTGCAACCCGTGTTGCATTGAACTGGCCGTATGCGCCGTTCGAAATTCCAAAAGACATTTACGATGCTTGGGATTTTAAGAAACGTGGCCAAGCTGCTGAGCATGAGTGGAATAAATCATTCCAAGCCTACAAAAATAAATACCCAGAAATGGCTTCTGAATTGCAGCGCCGTATGCAAGGCGATTTATCTCAAGACTTTGCTAAAACTTTAGATGCGTATTTAAAAACTTGTGAAACCAAGGCAGAAACAATTGCTACCCGCAAAGCTAGTCAAAATGCCATCGAGGCATTGGCGCCAGCTTTGCCGGAGTTCATGGGCGGTTCTGCCGATTTAACAGGCTCTAACCTAACCAACTGGTCTTCATGCAAGCCTGTGCGTGGTGACCAATGGGGCAACCACATCAACTACGGTGTGCGCGAGTTTGGTATGAGCGCCATCATGAACGGTATTGCCTTACACGGTGGCTATATCCCATTCGGTGGCACCTTCTTAACCTTCTCTGATTACAGTCGCAATGCTATACGCATGGCCGCATTGATGAAGTTGCGCAGCATCTTTGTCTTTACCCATGACTCTATTGGCTTGGGTGAAGATGGTCCAACCCATCAGTCTGTTGAGCAGGTAGCGAGCTTGCGTCTCATTCCGAATTTAATGGTGTGGCGTCCTTGTGACACCACAGAGAGTGCGGTGGCTTGGGGTTCTGCAATTGAGCGCAAGCATGGCCCAAGCGCTTTGATCTTTAGTCGTCAAAACTGCCCATTTGTATCGCGCAATAGTCAGCAAGTAAAAGACATTGCACGCGGCGGATATGTTTTGCGTGATCCGAAGAAATCCAAGATCGATGCAGTGATTATAGCTACTGGATCTGAAATTGCCTTGGCATTGCAAACAGCAGAGCGTTTAGAGGGTGAGGGCTTTGGTATTCGTGTGGTGTCGATTCCATCAACGACAGTATTTGATCAACAAGATGCTGCTTACAAAGCAAAAGTGTTGCCGGCGGATATTCCGCGCATTGCTGTTGAGGCGGGTGTCAGTGATTTCTGGTGGAAGTATGGTTGTGCTGCTGTGCATGGTGTTGATACCTTCGGTGAGTCTGCACCAGCACCAGTACTCTATGAATACTTTGGTTTAACGGTCGATCAGATTGCTAAAACAGTGCAGCAATGCATTGCAAAAAAATAGAAAAGATCAGAAACACAGTAATTATTTAAGAATTCAAAATGAGCAAGGGAAATGGAATGACAATTCGTGTCGCAATTAACGGTTATGGTCGTATTGGTCGCATGGTCTTACGCGCTTTGTATGAAGATCAAGTCAATGGCAAGCCAAGACGTGATATCAAAATCGTCGCAATTAACGCGATGGGTGATATCGATATCAATGCGCACTTAACGCAATATGACTCTGCGCATGGTCGTTTTCCTGCCGAAGTAAAAGTAGATGGCGATTGCATGGTGGTCAATGGCGATCGCATCAAAATGTTCTCTACTCGCAATCCTTTGGAAACGCCTTGGGGTGAGTTGGGCGTAGATTTAGTACTTGAGTGCTCAGGCAAATTTACTTCCAAAGAAAAAGCCATGGTGCATATTGCTCAGGGCGCGAAGAAGGTCCTGATCTCTGCCCCAGGTGAAAAAGATGTCGATGCCACTATTGTTTATGGTGTGAATCAGCAAGTTCTCAAGCCAAGCGATGTCGTAGTTTCTAATGCGAGTTGCACAACGAATTGTCTAGCTCCATTGGTTAAGCCCTTACTAGAAAAGATTGGTATCGAATCTGGCTTGATGACCACGATTCATGCGTTTACTAATGACCAGGTTCTCACTGACGTCTATCACAAGGATATGCGCCGTGCGCGTTCTGCAGTGACCAGCATGATTCCAACGAAGACGGGTGCTGCAAAAGCGGTTGGCCTGGTATTGCCAGCTTTAGCAGGCCGCTTTGATGGTTTTGCAATGCGCGTGCCAGTCATTAACGTTTCTGTTGTGGATTTAACCTTTGCTGCCAGCCGTGCTACTAGCGTGGATGAAGTGAACTCTATCCTCAAAACAGCCAGTGAAGGCGAATTAAAAGGTATTTTGGGTTTCAATACCTTGCCTTTGGTATCCATCGACTTCAACCACGATCCACGCCCCAGTATTTATGACGCTTCCCAGACTCGCGTTTCAGCGGATGGTAAGTTGGTCAAAGTGTTGGCTTGGTATGACAACGAGTGGGGTTATTCAGTCCAAATGCTTAATGCTGCTGAAGCATTGATGGCTGTAAAGTAAGTCATTGATCAGGTTTTGAGGGTTAAAAGCGTTCAAAATCTTGATTTAGATGTAAAAAAGACCTCAATTGAGGTCTTTTTTCATTATCTGTGCCTATCTTCCTGAACTAGGCCTTTGGCTTATTACGGCAATTCTTCTTTTGGCAGTGGCCGTACATCGCTAAAGAATGCTCCTGGAGCTTGAAACCGAGGTTTTTAGCGATATCACGCTGTCTTTTCTCGATTGCCTCATCGACAAACTCCTCGACATGACCGCAATCTAGGCAGACCAAGTGGTCATGGTGCTGGCCCTCGTTGAGCTCATAAATAGCTCTGCCATCCCCTTTGCTTGACTCAAAATGACTGCGGAGCAAGAGGCCCGCTTGCTCAAACTGAGTGAGCACCCGATAAACCGTGGCCAAACCGATTTCTTTGTCGTTCTTGGCTAGAGCCATAAAGACGTCTTCGGCGCTAAAGTGGGTGCCACCATTTTGATGAAAAAAGTCCAGAATTTTCATGCGTGGACCAGTCGCTTTTAGGCCAATGTCGCGTAAATTTGCTGGAGTCGGATTTTGGTTCGTATTCATGGGTTTGGGAGCTAAAATCAATGTCTTAATGATACGGCCTGCCATGCAAAATTGCCTTCAACTTTTTACCCGTTTATTGAACTCCATTTTTGGGGTTTTTGACCTCGCTCGGACAGGATTAGTCATTGCTGCTGTTAGTTCAGTAATGATCGCCACTGGCTGTACCAGCGCTGTCGATGACACCCAGCGCGCTTGGATGAATAAAGTCTTTAGACCTTATGTTCCTGATGTGGTGCAGGGTAACTTTATTTCGAGTGAGCAATACGCCAAGCTACAAGTCGGTCAGAGTCGCGAGCAAGTACGTCAAATTCTGGGAACGCCCTTACTGGCTAGTTATTTCCACGCCAATCGCTGGGACTACGTTTTTGAATTCAAGCGTGCCGGTCAGCAGATGAGTAAAGAGCGTCGCGTGACGGTATTTTTTGAGGGCGATAAGTTAGTCAAGTTTCAAGGTGATGCTTTGCCAACCGATGTCGAGTTGGTTGCTGAGATTGATGGCTATGCAAAAACCAAACGCTCATTCTGGGATGTGATGACTGGATCGAACAAGCCGCCAGTAACCAAGCCTTTGCAGCAGCCAGAGTTGCTGGTTCCTAGTCCAACTAATAATTTGCCTGCTGGGGCAACTGTGCCCGCGGCCCCTGCTAACAGTTCTTTTTGGGACTTTTTTAGTTTTTCAAAAAAATCACCAGAAGCTCAGCCGGTGCCTCAACAGTTAGGTCCTGGCGCTCTCAACGTTCCGCAGGCCAGTGAAGTTAAATAAAGATAGCTGTTGTGTTGATGTCGACTGAAGTCTTTCGGCAACCTTGAATAAGAAACGAAGATACAAATGATGAAAATCGCAATCGCTGGTGCAACCGGCCGCATGGGAAAAATGTTGATCGAGGCTGTGCTCAATTGCACAGACGCTGAGCTTGTTGGTGCGCTTGAGCATGAGTCCTGCCCCTTACTTGGTGAAGATGCTGGTGCGTTCTTGGGTAAAAAAACTGGTGTAGCCATTACATCAGATATTGAGAAGGCTTTAAGTGGCGCTGAGTTTTTAATTGATTTCACACGCCCAGAAGGCACGATGGCTCACTTGGCTGTAGCGCAAAAGACGGGTAGCAAAATGATTATCGGTACTACCGGTCTGAGCCCAGAACAAATTGATAGTCTTAAGAGCGCTTCTGCCAATCTAGCGATTGTTTTTGCTCCAAATATGAGTGTGGGTGTCAATGCGACATTTAAGTTGCTTGAGATTGCCGCCAAAATGCTGAACGAAGGATATGACATTGAAATCGTTGAAGCCCACCACCGTCATAAAGTAGATGCGCCATCTGGCACCGCCCTCAGAATGGGTGAGGTGATTGCGGATGCGCTTGGTGAGAAATTAGATGATGTTGCTGTCTATGCCCGCGAAGGTCATACCGGTGAGCGTAAAGCAGGCTCGATTGGTTTTGCCACTATCCGTGGTGGAGATATTGTGGGTGATCACACTGTCTTATTTGCGGGCGAGGGTGAGCGCATTGAGATTAGCCATAAGTCCTCTAGCCGTCAGTCTTATGCGCAAGGTTCTTTGCGCGCTGCACGCTTCTTACAAAGTCAGCACTCTGGTTTGTATGACATGCAAGATGTTCTTGGTCTGCGCAAGTAAGCCAAATAAGTAAGCGAAGTAAATCAGTTAAGTAAAACAGAATAGAAGAAAAGAGTTGTATTGAATGAGTAAGGATTACGATCACCGCAGTATTGAAGCTGCAGCACGTGCTGATTGGGAAAGTGCGCAAGCTTATAAGGTAGCTGAGAACGCAGTAGATGCTTCCGGCAAGCCAAGACCAAAATACTACGCCTGCTCTATGTTGCCTTACCCATCCGGTAAGTTGCATATGGGGCATGTTCGTAACTACACCATCAATGATGTGATGGCTAGGCAGTTACGTATGCAGGGCTATAACGTACTCATGCCAATGGGCTGGGATGCGTTTGGTATGCCCGCTGAAAATGCAGCGATTCAGAATAAAGTGCCGCCAGCCAAATGGACTTACGACAACATTGCTTATATGAAAAAGCAAATGGCGGCGATGGGTCTAGCTATTGACTGGTCACGCGAAGTAGCTACTTGCAGTCCTGATTACTACCGTTGGAACCAATGGCTCTTTTTGAAGATGCTTGAAAAGGGTATCGCTTATCGTAAGACCCAAGTCGTGAATTGGGATCCAATCGATCAAACTGTATTGGCAAACGAGCAGGTGATTGATGGGCGCGGTTGGCGCTCAGGCGCTTTGGTAGAAAAACGTGAAATTCCTGGTTATTACTTCAATATCACTGCGTATGCAGAGCAATTACTTTCAGGTCTAGATAATTTAGGTTGGCCTGAGCGCGTCAAGACCATGCAGCAAAATTGGATTGGTAAGAGTCGTGGTGTGCGTTTTGCGTTTAAGCACGAGATTGCTGATGCGCATGGAAATTTTGTTCAGGATGGTCAGTTGTATGTATTTACGACGCGTGCCGACACCATCATGGGTGTTACATTCTGCGCAGTCGCAGCTGAACATCCTCTAGCAACCTTGGCGGCTGCTACAAATCCAGAGTTAGCTGCATTTGTCGAGAAATGCAAAACCGGTAGCGTGATTGAAGCTGATCTGGCTACTCAAGAAAAAGAAGGCATGTTCACAGGTTTGTATGTGACGCATCCACTGACCAATGAACCAGTACCAGTTTGGGTTGGTAATTATGTTTTGATGTCTTATGGCGATGGCGCTGTTATGGGCGTTCCTGCACATGATGAGCGTGACTTTGCCTTTGCCCTCAAATACGA
>JBJOEU010000061.1:0-7033 GCA_046049115.1 Pseudomonadota bacterium | reverse complement strand
GAATGGCGTCCTTTAATTTACTGTTGGCGTGGCGGCGAACGTAGTGGTGCTTTCACTCATATCCTCAATCGGATTGGCTGGAAAGCCTTGCAACTACAAAGTGGTTATCAAGGCTTCCGTCGTATCGTGATTAATGACCTTGACCAAGCTGCTAAAGATTTTTCTTTCCAGGTAATTGCTGGAATGACCGGAACTGGTAAGACGCGCATTCTCGAGGAAATTGGTTTACTTGGTCAGCAGATATTGGATCTTGAAGGTTTGGCTGTTCACCGTGGATCGGTTTTAGGTAACGAGCCCAATGTAGAGCAGCCTACGCAAAAAGGCTTTGAAACTAATTTATGGAATGCATTGAATTCTCTAGATCCATCCAAAATAGTGTTTGTTGAATCCGAAAGTAAGAAGGTAGGGGGATTGCATATTCCCGACCTCTTGATGGAGCGCATACGTGGAGGGCAATGTATTGAGCTTCGCTCTGGCACTCATACGCGAGTATCTTGGTTACTGAGGGATTATGAGCATTTCTTATCCAACCCCGAAAGCTTTAAAGACAAGCTGAGCTTGCTGACATCACGATATGGCAAGGAGCAAATCACCAAATGGCATGAGGCTATTGATGCGGGTGATTTTGAGAGCTTGGTAGAGGAGTTATTGGTGATGCATTACGACCCATCCTACCAAGCCTCAATCGTTCGCAACTTTCCAAGCTATCGCGAAGATCACTTTGTACAGCTTGAGAATGACAGTGATGAAGCCTTTGCAAAAACAGCAAAAGACCTCATCACCAAACTTGGGCTTTAACTAAAAGCCTGGATTCCAGTTTGCGCACGACCCAAGATGAGGGCGTGAATATCGTGTGTACCTTCGTAGGTATTGACAACTTCCAGATTGAGCATGTGACGAATGACGCCATACTCATCAGAGATGCCGTTACCACCGTGCATATCTCTCGCTAGGCGGGCGATATCTAATGACTTACCGCAAGAATTGCGTTTCATGATGGAGGTGATTTCTGGTGCGGCAATCCCTTCATCTTTCATACGGCCTAAACGTAGGCAGCCTTGTAGAGCTAGGGTAATTTCAGTTTGCATATCTGCAAGCTTCTTTTGTACCAGCTGATTTGCTGCGAGAGGGCGATCAAATTGCTTGCGATCCATGGTGTATTGGCGTGCTGCGTACCAGCACCATTCAGCAGCTCCGAGCGTACCCCAAGCAATGCCATACCTAGCTGAGTTCAAGCAAGTAAATGGACCCTTGAGACCAGTAATTTCTGGAAATTCATTTTCGGCTGGAACAAAGACTTCATCCATCACGATTTCACCAGTAATGGAGGCGCGCAGACCCATCTTGCCGCTGATCTTGGGGGCTGATAAACCCTTCATGCCTTTTTCCAGAATGAAGCCTCTAATCAAGCCCTCATCATTTTTAGCCCAGACAACAAATACATCTGCGATGGGGGAGTTAGAGATCCACATTTTAGAGCCGGTTAATGAGAAGCCACCTGGAACTTTTTTTGCTCTGGTGATCATGCCGCCTGCATCAGAGCCATAGTTAGGCTCAGTCAAACCAAAGCAACCAATCCATTCGCCGGTGGCTAACTTAGGTAAGTATTTTTGCTTTTGTGCTTCGCTACCAAATTCATTAATCGGTACCATAACTAAAGAGGACTGGACGCTCATCATGGAGCGATAGCCTGAATCAACGCGCTCAATTTCGCGAGCAATTAATCCGTACGAAACGTAATTTAGATTTGCTCCACCGTATTGCTCGGGGATAGTAATGCCGAGTAGACCTAATTCGCCCATTTCGCGAAAGATTGCAGGATCAGTAGTTTCATTACGATAGGCATCATGAATGCGGGGCATTAAGCGACCTTGTGCATATTCGGCCGCGGCATCACGCACCATGCGTTCGTCTTCTGTCAGTTGGGTATCAAGGAGAAGGGGGTCAGCCCAATTAAAACTAGCTTTACTCATGGTTCTTAGTGATCCTATAGGGGGTGGTTGAATCAGCGTTCTGTCAATTTTCAAGAATGCGGATATTCTTTTGTTCTATTATCCATTTTTCTAGGCATATGGACGCACCGAGACGTCACCATCGTTATTACGACCTCATATTGGCCGCCTTTGTAGTGGTTCTGCTGTGCTCCAACTTCATCGGCGCTGGTAAAGCTGCCACCTTAGACTTACCTTATTTTGGTAACGTCACCTTCGGTGCCGGTATCCTCTTTTTCCCAATTGCTTATTTTTTTGGCGATATCCTGACCGAGGTTTATGGCTACGCTTATGACCGTCGGGCGGTTTGGGCAGGTTTCACAGCACTTTTCTTTGCCGCCATCATGGCGCATCTGGTAATTGCCTTGCCTGTGGCTCCTGGTTCCTATATGGCCAACTACCAGCAGGGCATGGAAACGGTCTTTGGCAATTCCTGGCGAGTAGCGCTTGCCTCTATGATTGCTTTTTGCTGCGGTAGTTTTGTCAATAGCTATACCTTGGCCAAAATGAAGATCCTGACCCAAGGCCGCCACCTCTGGATGCGCACCATTGGCTCTACCGCCTGCGGAGAATTGGTCGACTCTTCCTTGTTCTATATGCTGGCCTTTTACGGCCTCTGGCCAATAAATGAGGTCTTGGCTGTTGCGGCGTCTCAATACGTCCTAAAGACTGCCTGGGAGGTTCTAGCAACCCCCTTGACCTATTGGGTGATTGGTTTTCTGAAGCGCAAGGAAAATCAGGACCACTACGATATTCATACTGATTTCACGCCATTTAAGCTCAAAGTCTAATTTACGGCTTTTTTAGCCGCAAGCCGTTAAAATAATGCTCTTTGATGCAGAACCTGCATCCGCATCCTCGAATTGACCTATCAGAAAGTAAGAACATATCCGTGCTGTCCGCATCTAATATCACTATGCAGTTTGGGGCGAAACCCCTGTTTGAAAACATTTCCGTTAAGTTTGGCGGCGGTAATCGCTATGGCCTCATTGGTGCCAACGGTTGCGGTAAATCCACTTTCATGAAGATTTTAGGTGGGGAGCTAGAGCCTACCAGCGGAAACGTGAGCCTCGATCCGGGTATTCGTTTGGGTAAATTGCGCCAAGACCAATTCGCGTATGAAGATGAGCGCGTACTGGATGTAGTGATGATGGGTCACGAGGAGATGTGGAAGGCTGCAGCTGAACGCGATGCTATCTACGCCAACGCAGATGCCACTGATGAAGATTACATGAAGGCTGCTGAGCTCGAAGGTAAATATGCCGAGTACGGTGGCTATACTGCCGAGGCAAAAGCAGGTGAGTTGTTGTTGGGTATCGGGATTCCAATTGAGCAGCACAATGGGCCAATGAGTGCCGTGGCTCCCGGTTGGAAATTGCGCGTATTGTTGGCGCAGGCTTTGTTCTCTGATCCAGATGTATTGCTACTGGATGAGCCTACCAACAACTTGGATATTCACTCCATCCATTGGCTTGAAGATATTCTGAACCAAATTAAGAGCACGATCGTCATCATTTCCCATGATCGCCACTTCCTCAATGAGGTGTGTACGCACATGGCAGATATGGACTTCGGTACCCTGAAGGTTTATCCAGGTAACTATGACTCCTACATGCTGGCATCCGTTCAGGCAAGAACACAGCAACTCAGCAATAACGTTAAAGCTAAAGAAAAGATTGCCGAATTAGCGGCTTTCGTGGCTCGATTCTCTGCAAATGCATCCAAGGCACGTCAGGCTACTTCACGTCAAAAACAATTAGAGAAAATTGAGATTGTTGAAGTAAAGCCTTCATCACGTCAGAATCCATTTATTCGTTTTGATTCTGAAAAGAAGTTGCACAATATGGCTGTTGAGTGCAATGCGCTCTCTAAAGCATATGACCGTCCTATTTTTAAGAACTTTAAGATCGGCATCCGTGCTGGTGAAAAGATCGCCATCATTGGACAAAACGGTGCAGGCAAGACAACGCTACTTAAAACTATCTTGAGCAAACGCTTTGATGGAATTTCTGCTGATAGTGGTGATGTTAAGTGGGCAGAAAATGCCTATGTGGGTGTAATGCCGCAAGACAATACTGAGATGTTCGCAAAAGACGAATTGCTCATGGACTGGATGAACAGCTGGCGCAATACTGGCGACGATGATCAATCGATTCGTGGCACATTAGGTCGCCTGCTATTCTCAGGTGATGATATCGGCAAGTCTGTAAAAGTACTATCTGGTGGCGAGAAGGGCAGAATGATTTGGGGCAAATTAATGCTTCAAAAATATAACGTCCTTGCAATGGATGAGCCAACTAACCATATGGATATGGAATCGATCGAGAGCTTGCAAATTGCTCTTGAGAAATACGAGGGTACTCTCATTTTCGTATCTCATGATCGTGAGTTTGTTTCGGCTTTGGCTAATCGTATCCTTGAAGTGAAGATGGATGGAACGATCGCTGATTACTCAGGAACCTACGAAGAGTATTTACGCAGCCAAGCTCTGGCTGGCTAAACACTTACTTGGTTTGACGTTGGAAGCGCATTGCAGTGCCCTCTGCACGAATGCGTTTCCATACAGAATCCTTTTCCTCTTGACTAAAGAAGACCCAATTACTGACTTCGCCTAGAGTACGGCCACAGCCTTGACAGACATCATCGTATAGCGTTGTGCAGACTCCAATGCAAGGGGAGTCAGAGCTATCATCACCAACAGCTAAAGAATTGGCTCCAGCCTGTTCTGGTGGGTTGTTATTGAATTCGGTCATGTCAGTACTTTAGACGATTTCAAAGGAATGTGTTGCTCGAGCTCATCAACATAAGCCGCCATACCTTCACGTTCACGTTCTAAAAAATGCTTCACTGCATTGGAAAAGCCAGGATCCTCTATCCAATGCGCTGATTGAAGGGTGGTTGGCAAAAAACCTCTGGCCATCTTATGTTCGCCTTGGGCACCACCTTCAAACACCTTAATGCCCTCAGTAATGCAATACTCGATTGCTTGGTAATAAGCCAATTCAAAATGTAAGCAGGGGATATGCTCGACTGCACCCCAATAGCGTCCGTAGGCTTTTGAGTTCGGATGATCTACCACCAGTAAGGATGAGGCAATAGGCTTTTCATCCTGGATGGCAATAATGAGATGAAAATTTTCAGGCATATCCCTGCCCAGTATTTGGATACACTCTTCCGTTAAGTAAGGGGAAGAGCGGTGCTCAATATAGGTATTTGCATAGCAGCGATAAAAGAATGCCCAATCATCTCTAGTTGCTATTGTCCCTGGAATATGTCGATAGCTTATGTTGTGCATGGCTACAGCTGCACGCTCTCGCCGAATATTCTTCCGGCGTTTCATGGTGAGGTCTGCAAGAAATTGCTCAAAACCTTGGTACCCCACATTCTGCCAATGAAACTGTACCGAGTTGCGCAACATAAATCCTTGCTTCTCTAGCTCTAATAATTCACTACTCTGGGGAAAGAGGACGTGGGCAGAAGACAGTGCGTTTTGAGTAACCAGCGTCTTTAAGCCAGAAACTAAAATCTCTTGTACCGCACTTTGATCTGCAGTTTGCGCTACGAGCAATCTAGGTCCGCGTACTGGAGTAAAGGGAATGGCAGATAGCGCCTTGGGGTAGTAAGACATGTTATTTTGCTCGTATGCTTGAGCCCATGCCCAATCAAAAACAAACTCTCCGTAGGAGTGTCGCTTAAGATAAAGTGGCATAGCACCGAGCAGCTTTGCTTCAGAGTCTTTAACGAGTAGATGAGCAACTTGCCACCCAGTATTGCCGCCTACACATCCACTTACTTCTAAGGTATTAAGAAATGCATACTTTAAGAATGGTCCTCCTTCGGGCGACAACAGGGCATTCCAATCATCCTCAGCAATCTGCGAAAGACTATCAATAACTCGAAGTTGGATGGCGCCTTGCTTCAACTAAATTTAAACAAGGTCAGCGTTGAATTAATTCAATTTTGTAGCCGTCAGGGTCTGTGACAAAGGCAATGATGGTATTACCACCCATTACTGGGCCAGCCTCACGCGTCACATTTCCCCCGGCAGCCTTGATTTTTTCACAAGCTGCATAGGCATCAGGGACACCAATCGCAATGTGTCCGTAGGCATCACCCAGCTGATAATTCTCAACACCATGGTTGTAAGTGAGCTCAATCTCAGATTGGCCATCTGCATTCCCTTTTCCGTAAGCTACAAATGCCAAAGAATATTTTTGCTCCGGCCGCTCGGTGCTTCGAAGCAGATTCATTCCCAAAACTTTGGTATAGAAATCGATCGAACGAGTCATATTGCCAACTCTGAGCATGGTGTGAAGAATCATCATTAAAACAATATAAAGGTAAATCAGCTTCGCACGAAGCTTTTGCATCAACTCAGAAAACTTGGCTTTTTGCCAATTTTGATCTGCTGTGATCATCTGCTTTAGCTGGTCTTTGATTTCTTCCATACTTGGTGCCTTGACATCGCGAACATCATCCATTCTGATAATGTGCCAACCATATTGGGTCTTGACTGGTTTGTCTGTAATTTGACCTTTTTTCAGCTGTACCATCGCTTTGGAAAATTCAGGGACAAGCGCTTTGTCACTAACCCAACCGAGATCCCCACCATTCGGCGCAGAGCCGGGGTCTTTAGACTTCTCTTTAGCAATTTGTGCAAAGTTGCCACCAGCTTTAATTTGGGCGGTAATGGCTTTTGCATCCGCTTCTTTTTCTACCAAAATATGCTCTACGTGGTATTCCTTGCCAGTGTACTGACCCTTCACCTGTTCATACGCAGCTTTGAGTTCAGACTCTGCAACACCTTCTCTTTCAACATAGTCTTCAAAAACCGCTGCTATCAAAACACCCATCTTGGATTGTTCGAGTTGATCTCGTACGGATTCTTTTTGGATGACACCGCGATTATTAGCTTCTTGCAAAATCAGTTCACGAGTCACTAGCATTTCTCTCGCCTGGTCTCGCACTTGCGGATTATCTGGTTGATTCGATTTTTGAATCAATTTATCTAGTTGCGCCTTTGGAATTGCCTTGCCATTAAC
>JBJOEU010000060.1:0-10881 GCA_046049115.1 Pseudomonadota bacterium | reverse complement strand
TTGAAATCACATGACTTGTCTGGGCCAGTATTTCTTTCGCATAAGTAGCGCATACCATCTTCGTATACAGCGCCAGAACACTTTGGACATACGCCTAAAGTTTGTCGGCCAGTAAAGTCGATTGCTTCAGATTCATCTTCTTGAGTATTGCCAAAATCAAACTCAAGCTTAAAGCCTGCGTTTGGATAATCAGCATCATCTTCAGGGATTTCACTTAACTTAATAATTGCCGCAAATGGTCTGCCCATCTTGCTGCGGAATCCTTGTAGAGGCCCAATCGTTTTTTCTCGCAGCAGCTCTTCTACCTCGGGATATTCAAATGCACGGCCACCCGGGGTTTTGCTAATCGTAAAGCCACACTTCTCGCACGCAAAGCGGCGATAGTTTTCTTTAACGGCGCCTTTACAGTGAGGACACGGCGTAGACATCGTTGCATAGTCGCCTGGAATAGTATCGCTGTCATACTCCTTAGCCCGCTTGACGATGCGTTGCGTCATTTGCGCAATTTCCTGCATGAAGGTGTCGCGATTCATCTCGCCACGTTCAATGAGGGAGAGTTTGTTTTCCCAGCTACCCGTGAGATCGGGTCGTGTTAATTCTTCAACATCCAAGCCGCGCAAGAGTGTCATCAATTGGAATGCCTTGGCTGTGGGTATTAGTTCCCGCGCTTCGCGCACCATATATTTCTCTGCCAACAGACCTTCAATGATGGCAGCGCGAGTTGCAGGTGTGCCCAAACCTTTTTCGGCCATTGCTTCACGCATATCATCATCATCCACCCATTTACCAGCACTTTCCATTGCTGATAATAAGGTTGCTTCGGTATAGCGCGCTGGCGGTTTTGTTTTTAATGGGATCGCCGCTATAGATTCATTTTGGACGGTTTCACCTTCTTGCACTGCCACCAACTCATCATCCGCTTGGTTGGATCTGCCATAAACCGTTAACCAACCCGGTGTGACCAGTACGCGACCTTCAGTTTTAAAGTGATGCCCTGATGCTTCCGTGATGCGAGTAGTAACACGGAACTCAGCTGCAGGATAAAACACTGCCAAGAATCTGCGGACAACTAAGTCATACAGTTTTTGCTCTGGCTCGCTCAGAGTCTTTGGAGACTCTAGAGTAGGAATAATTGCAAAGTGATCGGATATTTTTGAGTTATCAAAAATACGTTTGTTTGGTTTGATCCAGCCATACCCTGCCTTGGCTTTTGGATCCTTAGGATCGCCTTGTAAGATTTGTTTGGCAAAGGAGCGATATTCTGGTGAGTTCTCGGCCAGGTTTTCCATCGTTTGCTTCACGGTATCCAGATAATCTTCAGGCAGGGCCTTAGCATCAGTACGTGGATAGGTCAGCACTTTGTGGCGCTCGTAAAGCGCCTGGGCTAAGCCCAAAGTATTTTTAGCGGAGAAGCCAAAGCGCGCATTTGCCTCGCGTTGCAGACTCGTTAAATCAAACAGTTGGGGCGCTAATTGCGTTGCTGGTTTAGCCTCTTCTTTGACGCTCGCTTTTTTATCGCGACAGGCAGCCACAATGCTTTGTGCAGCAGCTTCACTCCAGAGGCGATTCTCACGAGTATCTGGAGCTGCAACATCTTTTTTAAACTTAGGGTCAAACCAGCGCCCCTCGTATATGCCAGCCGCAGCAATAAATTCCGCCTTCACTTCCCAATAATCTTTGGAAATAAATTTCCGAATGAGTTCTTCGCGCTCAACTACGATTGATAGTGTTGGTGTTTGCACACGACCAACTGTCGTCAGAAAGAATCCACCACTTTTGCTGTTAAACGCGGTCATCGCCCGCGTACCGTTGATGCCAACTAGCCAATCCGCCTCAGAGCGGCAGCGTGCTGCATCTGCGAGAGGCTGCATATCGGTATCGCTGCGCAGGGAGGCAAAGCCGTCGCGAATTGCTGCTGGCGTCATGGATTGCAGCCAAAGTCGTTTAATGGCCTGTGGTGCTTTTGCATGCTGCGCAATTAAGCGGAAGATCAACTCGCCTTCGCGACCCGCGTCACATGCATTAATGAGTTGATTAATATCTTTGCGCTTAATGAGCTTTTGCAATACTTTTAGCCGCGATTCAGTTTTAGCGATCGGGCGTAAGTCAAAATAGGGGGGTACAACTGGAAGGTTCGCAAATGACCATTTGCCACGCTTGACATCAAATTCTTCTGGTGCAGCAATTTCCAATAGATGGCCAACTGCAGAGGAGATAACAAAGTCATCGCTCTCGAAATAGTCCTCATATTTAGTAAAGCCACCCAGGGCTTTGGCAATGTCATTCGCAACGGAGGGTTTTTCCGCAATGATCAAGGCCTTAGGGTGATCAACGCTTGATGCCTTGGAGCTGCTTTTTTTGGTAGTTGCTTTAGTTGCCACGCGTTTTGCCTAAATTTGAGCTTGAAATGATGTTTTTAATGGGTGAAAACGGGTGACCAATTTAAACCAGATCCTGGCCCAACTATTTCCACACCCTTTTTTATTATTAACCGATAAATTGACAAAAGTCCAAAAACCTCATTTTTAGGGGTTCGGTAAGACCCTGCTGAAGACCTTATTTTTCTTAAAATAACGTTTTAAGTGCCTTTAAATGGGGTTTTTGGCCATTTTGGTAGCTCCTCAAGAATATCTTGCGGGGATTGCACTAGCTTGGCCCCTTGTTGAAGTAACTGATGACAGCCCTTAGAGAGTGGGCTATGTATTGACCCGGGAATCGCAAAAATCTCACGACCAAGTTCACAGCCCAATCTAGCTGTAATGAGGGAGCCAGAGCGCTCAGCTGCCTCTATCACGAGTATTCCAAGAGATAGGGCCGCAATAATGCGGTTCCTGCGTGGAAAGTGCCAAGCTTTTGGCCCCAGCCCTGGGGCTAGCTCAGACACCAAGAGCCCGCCCTGGGCGATGGCTTGAGCTAAGCCTAAATGCTCTTGCGGGTACACGATATCGAGCCCGCTACCGCATACCGCTATGGTTGAATACCCCCCATTTGATCTTCGGGCGCCTCGGTGAGCCGCCCCGTCAACGCCCCGGGCTAGTCCAGAAATAATAAGATAGCCCTGCTCTGATAGGGCTTGCGCAAAATAGTAAGCGTTTCTGACCCCCTCTGGACTAGCGGCACGTGACCCCACGATGGCAATCATGGGTAAATTTAAGAGACGAATATCTCCATATATATAGAGTGAGTTGGGCGGGTCAGATAAATCCAAGAGGCGAACTGGGTAATCGGGGTCATTTCGATGAATTTGGATGATGTTTGGTTTTTTGGTTCTGTGCATATGGCAATTTTCAGCATGGGGCTACAAAGAACTATCGGGACAGTCTGATTACTCTGTTGGATAATTCCGATATGGCTTTATTAACCGTTCTTTGTTACCCAGATCCTCGCCTACACAAGGTTGCCAAACCTGTAGCGCTGGTGGATGCGCGCATCAAAAAAATTGTGGCTGATATGGCCGAGACAATGTACGAAGCTCCCGGAGTTGGTTTGGCTGCAACTCAGGTGGACGTTCATGAGCGCATTGTTGTGATTGATGTTTCAGATAATCAAGATCAACTCATGGTGTTCATTAACCCAGAGTTGGTTTGGGCAAGCCCAGAAAAAAAATCTTGGCGCGAGGGCTGTCTCTCTGTGCCTGAATATTATGATGAAGTTGATCGTCCGGCAGTCGTACGAGTTAAGGCGCTCGATATCAATGGCAAAGAATTTGAAGTTGAAGCAGATGGCTTGCTATCAGTTTGTTTGCAGCATGAGATGGATCACTTGCAAGGCAAAGTATTTGTTGAGTACCTCTCCATGTTGAAGCGTAATCGTATTTCTCTCAAAATGAAAAAGCGCGCAAAAGAATTAGTAGGCGAGCGCTAAGCGCCCAATGAAAATTGTTTTTGCTGGCACCCCGGAGTTTGCTGCACAAGCAATGCGTGCAATAGAGGAGTCTGGCCATCACATTGTGCTGGCGTTAACTCAGCCTGATCGTCGTGCGGGTCGCGGCATGCATCTTCAAGCGAGCCCCGTGAAAGTGTTTGCTCAAGAGAAAAACATTCCAGTGTTGCAACCTGTAACGCTCAAGCAGAACCATACAGACTTACAAAAAAGTATGACAGCGCAAGAGGCGTTTCAACATTTATCTAGCGTTGACTTTGATGCAATGGTAGTTGTTGCTTACGGACTAATTCTCCCCCAAGCCATTCTTGATCTTGCTTCTCAGAAAGGTAGGCATGGCTGCTTTAATATTCACGCCTCTGTGTTACCAAGGTGGCGCGGTGCAGCGCCGATACAGCGCGCTATAGAAAGCGGTGACACTGATACAGGCGTGAGCATCATGCAAATGGATGCATTGATGGTCAAGACTCTCAATGATTTAAATGAAGGTAGCGCCATCGAAAGAACTCCACAGCCTATAGAGGGAGTTACTTATGCAGAAAAAATATTAAAGAGTGAAGCGGAAATTGACTGGCACTTAAGTGCTATAGAAATCGATCGACGTATTCGAGCATTCAATCCATTTCCTGGATCCACCAGCAGTTTGAATGGTGAGCAAATGAAGTTTTGGAACTCTTGTTTGCCTAGTCAGGCCCCAATATACAAAGATGCCATCCCAGGACGGGTCTTAGACTTTAGTGTAGATGGCGTGTATGTTCAGTGTGGAGATGGCGTGATTGAGATCTTAGAAATGCAAAAGCCTGGTGGCAAAAAGATTACTGCCAGCGCTTGTTTGCAGAGCTATCGTACGCAGGAAAAAACAATGCAGTTCCAGAAAGATTAATTTGACCGATCAAAAACCACCACGCAGTCTTCCTCTATCAGAAGCAATCACTATTTCTGCGCAAGCAATTGGTGAGGTGATGGTGGGTCGATCGCTCACTGAAGTGTTGGATCAACTAGATGCTCATGAGCGACCTATTGTTCAAAGTCTTACCTTTGACGCTTTACGTAAGTGGGTGAGATCACATGAGTTCATTCAACAATTTATTCCAAAGACGCCCCCTCCAGAGGTGGAGTACTTATTAAGTGTTGCGATTGCCTTATTTTTGCAGGGCGGATCTGATGGCAAGGGTTACGCAGTGCATACAATCGTTGACCAAGCTGTAAAAGCTTGCAGTGAATACGAGCCCACAATGTATGCCAAAGGTCTGGTGAATGCAGTGCTACGCAAGGTGAGCTTAGCGGTGCAGGCTGAGAATGAAAAGCCTTATCCGCCAGATCCTATTCCCATGTTTTTCCCGCCGTGGTGGCGAGCTAGTTTGAAGCGAAATTATTCAAAGGCTTGGCAAGCTATGCTGATTCAGCAGGCTCAACGGGCGCCCTTAATTTTGCGGGTAAATGTTCAACAACATACGCGCAAGGAATACCAAGAGTTGTTACATCAAGCCGGTATCGCAGCCGAACCAATTGATAGTGTTGCTGGGGTTACATTGGACTCCGCTTTGTTATTGCATGAGGCGGTGCCAGTGTCAGACTTGCCAGGCTTTTATAGTGGCGCTGTTTCTGTTCAAGATGCGGGGGCACAAGTTGCTGCTGTATTGCTCGATCCAAAACCAGGAGAGCGCATATTGGATGCCTGTGCCGCACCTGGCGGAAAAACCGCGCACTTACTGGAGTTGGCGCAGTGCGAGATGACTGCTTTGGAATTGGATGGTGAGCGCCTTGGAAAAATTGGTGGCAATTTAGATCGTTTGCGTCTGCAGTCAGATGCTGTTCGTATAGTGCGCGGTGATGCCTCTAAGGCGGCATGGTGGGATGGCAAGTTATTTGACAAAATTCTTTTAGATGCGCCTTGCTCGGCATCAGGCATTGTTGCAAGGCACCCTGATATTCCTTTTTTGCGGCGCGAAGCGGATATTAAGGCTTTGCAGCTAAGGCAGCGCGCTATTTTGGAGCAAGCCTGGAAGATCCTGAAGATTGGCGGCACACTTTTGTATGTCACTTGCTCTGTGTTCCCGGAAGAGGGTGAAGAGCAGGCGACATGGTTTGCTGCAGAGCATGCTGATGCATTACGATTGAGCGCACCTGGGCAAATTTTGCCCGCTGAGCTAAATGATGGTTTTTACTATGCTTTGTTTAAGAAAAATGGGCCATGAGCCAAGGCATTAAACAATTCACTCTTTGTGTTTTGATAGCCCTGAGCCTATTTTCAGTAGCGGCGAGTGCAGAGGGGATCAAGCTCAAAACTGCTGATTTGGAGCGCGTGGATAACGATTGGCTTCTGAATGCCACATTTAAGATTGAGTTAACACCAGGCTTAGAAGATGCCGTTCAAAAAGGCGTTGTTTTATATTTTCAAACTGAGTTTGATCTAACACGCTCCCGTTGGTATTGGTTTGATGAAAAGCCTGCACTTGCTCAGCGATCAATACGCCTTTCGTATCAGCCAATGACCCAGCAATATCGCATTGCTTCCGAGGGCCTCACCTTCTCTGCAAAAACAATATTTGAGGCTTTGCAGACCGTGGGAAGTATTGGAGGCTGGCGGGTAATTGATGTCAGCCAAATTGATCCGAGCAAGTCTTACACTGCGGCGTTAAGAATGAGCTTAGATTTAGGTAGGTTACCCAAGCCATTCCAGGTAAATGCGATTAATAATCGCGATTGGAACGTCACAAGTGACTGGGTTCGCTTTCCGTTTTCACCAAATGGCCCCAATCTTATTAAACGATGAAGATATCCTTAGACTTCATTGGGTCAAATGCGTTTAGAAAGACGCCTGGAAAAGACGTGCCTTACCTACGGCCATGGTGTTAATTGCTGCCTTTGCACTTTTATTATTAGCACTCTTATCAATTGCCACATCCAACACGGAGTTTTTTGATAACTACTTTATTTGGCTTTATGCGGCCAATGTAGTGATTGGAATTTGTCTGACCTTGGTGATCTTGACCTTGGTGATTGTGATTGCGATTCGTTGGCGTAAAGGCCGCTTTGGAACGCGACTGGTAGCAAAATTGGCAATGATTTTTGCTTTAGTTGGCGTTGTTCCAGGTTTGATTTTGTATGGAGTTTCTCTACAGTTCGTATCTCGTAGTATTGAAACTTGGTTCGATGTTCAAGTAGAGTCCGCATTAGATGCAGGCCTTGAATTAGGGCGCGTTACATTGCGAGTTGCTCAAGAAGAAATTCTGGCTGAGGGAAATTATATTGCCGATCAAATCGTAGCGGTTCCCTCGGGCACTAGCTCTGAGCAGGTTGGTGCGATGGTAATGAAGATTCGCAATCAATTTGGCATTCAAGAAGTAAGCCTGTTTGGCATCCAGCGTAATTTGATTTTGACAAGCGAGTCGAAACCAAAAAAATACTTACTACCACCGAGCCCGGATATCGTCTTGGAGGCATTCAAGAAGAAGGGCTCCACTTTTGTAGATCAAATTGAATTAGATAATGGTCAACGCGGCTATCGAGTCAGAGCGATTGTGCCGATTGTTCGTAAAAAGCAGGCCACTGGTAAGGACATAGAAGATAAATATTTTTTGCAGTTAGTAAGATTCATTCCTGGGCCGTTAGCCAAGAATATTGTTGCGGTTGAGTCCGCCTATAGCGACTATCAAGAGAAGTCATTAGGCCGGACTGGATTACGAAAAATGTTTGTGGGCACCTTGACCCTAACCTTGTTCTTTGCTTTATTTGTCGCTGTTACTCTGGCCTTAATTCTGGGTCGTCAGTTGGCTCGGCCTCTACTGATGCTTTTAAAGGGCACGCAGGCTGTCGCCCAGGGCGATTTATCACCCAAGCCAGAGTTAGATACGGGCGACGAGTTAGGAATGCTGACTCGTCAATTTAATGTGATGACCCGTCAGCTTGCCGATACTAGAACCTCCTTACAAGAGTCCAAATCATTTTTGGAAACAGTATTGGGCAACTTAACTGCTGGTGTATGTATCTTTGATAAAAACTTCAATATGGTTTCTAGCAATGCCGGCGCTGATCGTATTTTTGGGCAAGACTTAACGCAGATGGATGGGCGGCCCTTGAGTGATAGCCCCAGCCTTATCGAGTTTGATCAAGCCATTAAAGAAGGCTTTGCCACTATGAAGCTGGCGGTTGGCGTAGAGAGTGATAAAACAGCAAAAGATCAACATGCGTCAGCGCCAGTATGGCAAAAACAGATTCAGCTCCACAGTACAAATGAGTTTGAAAATGAGCTTGGTGTTACTTTGTTTATTCGTGGAACTGAATTGACGCCAGATTTGCGTATGGTGGTGTTTGATGACATCACTGATGTAGTGAGTGCGCAGCGCTCTATTGCTTGGAGTGAGGTGGCTAGACGCCTAGCTCACGAGATTAAAAATCCGCTAACCCCCATACAGCTCTCAGCAGAGAGGTTGCAACATAAGTTGGCCGGCAAGTTGAGCCCTGAGCAGGAAGAAATGATGAATCGCAGTACGGAAACTATCATTGGTCAGGTACAGGCTATGAAGCAAATGGTGAATGACTTTAGAGACTTTGCCAAGACGCCAAGCCCGCAACTGAAGTCTGTTTCGATCAATACTTTGACACAAGAGATTCTGGGCTTGTATGAAGGAAGCCCCATAAAGACTAAGCTTGATCCACGTATCCCAAATATTATGGGCGACCCCACGCAACTCAGACAAATTATTCACAATCTTTTGCAAAATGCGCAAGATGCTACTCTTGAGGGCGTCCATCAATCTGAGCCAGTTGAAGTAAAAACAGAATTAGTACCTTATGGCGAATTGAATGGTGTGCCACAAAATGCGGTGCGTTTAACAATAAGTGATAGCGGTTCAGGTTTTCCAGCTAAGATATTGGCAAGAGCCTTTGAGCCCTATGTAACAACAAAGAGTAAGGGCACTGGATTGGGATTAGCTGTGGTGAAGAAAATCGTAGATGATCATGGTGCCAAAATTGAAATCCGAAATCGCATGCAGACGGATGAGGTGATCGGTGCGCAAGTATCAATTTTGTTTATGAATCTGGCAAAAGAGGCAGCATAAGAATGGCAAGTATTTTAGTGGTCGATGATGAGATGGGAATTCGCGAGCTTCTCAATGAGATTCTGACGGATGAGGGCCACACTGTGTATGCGGCTGAGAGTGCTATGCAGGCGCGCACCATTCGCGAACAAATGCGCCCAGATCTTGTCTTGCTAGATATCTGGATGCCAGATGTTGATGGCATTAGCTTGCTCAAAGAGTGGTCTAAAACTGGGCAGCTCACTATGCCTGTGGTGATGATGTCAGGACATGCCACGATTGATACGGCTGTTGAAGCTACTCGCATAGGCGCGCTTAATTTCCTAGAAAAGCCGATTGCACTACAAAAGCTACTCAAGACAGTTAGCAAGGCCTTAGAAAGCTCCCCTAAGTATGTTGAGTCCGCCGAAGAAAAAGTGTCAGTGGCGCCTTCATCAAACCCAAGCCCTAAAGTGGTGGTCAGTGAGCAGGCCTCACAAGCGCAAAGCGGAGAGTACATTAGCGGGATTGCAAAAACCTACTTTGATTTACCGCTTCGTGAGGCAAGGGACTTATTCGAAAAAGCCTACTT
Organism: Pseudomonadota bacterium; assembly: GCA_046049115.1. Lineage (GTDB taxonomy): Bacteria > Pseudomonadota > Gammaproteobacteria > Burkholderiales > Burkholderiaceae > Polynucleobacter. Next base: position 1,383 of record JBJOEU010000060.1, on the reverse strand, counting down.
CGAGCATCAAATGATCATCATGGGTGGCAGTATGACCAAGATTTCTGAATACACTGGCCTAGAGCGGACCCACCTATATCGCAAGCTAAAAGCTTTAGGAATCGATACTTCACGCAATAAAGCTGAGCAATAAGGCGCTTTGCCATCAGTCGCCGTTAATAATTCTGATGCTGTTAATGCGACACACAGCATCAATGTTGCAGGGGATAATAGCGCTCACATCATTCCGGAATTATTCCCATGGAAATAAAGGTTAATTTTCTCGATAAGCTACGCCTTGAAGCCAAGTTCGATGACTTCACGGTAATTGCTGATCAGCCCATCCGCTACAAGGGCGACGGTTCAGCCCCGGGGCCTTTTGATTACTTCCTGGCTTCATCAGCCTTATGTGCAGCCTATTTTGTGAAGCTGTATTGTGATACGCGCAATATCTCAACTGAGCATATTCGCCTTTCCCAAAATAATATTGTCGACCCAGAGAATCGTTACCAACAGATTTTCAAAATTCAGGTTGAACTGCCAGAAGATATTTCTGCCAATGATCGCCAGGGTATTTTGCGTTCCATCGAGCGCTGTACAGTAAAGAAGGTAGTGCAAGCAGGGCCAGAGTTTGTCATTGAAGTAGTTAAAAACCTAGATGCAGATGCTCAAGCTTTATTGGCTTTAAAACCAGATTCAAATTTAAAAACTTATATTGCTGGCAAGGATTTGCCCTTAGAACAAACTATTGCCAATATGTCTAGTGTGTTAGCTAATCTGGGAATTAAGATTGAAATTGCTTCATGGCGAAATTTAATCCCGAATGTGTGGTCTTTGCATATTCGCGATGCACACTCACCAATGTGTTTTACCAATGGTAAAGGCTCTACAAAAGAAAGCGCCCTTGCTTCAGCCCTAGGTGAATACATTGAGCGACTGAGCAATAACCATTTCTACGCGGGCGCATTCTGGGGTGAAGAGATCGCTAATAGCGCTTTTGTCCATTATCCGAATGAGCGCTGGTTTAAACCGGGCGCTAAAGATACCCTGCCTAAAGAAATACTGGATAAGTACTGTCTCAATATTTTTAATGCTGATGGTGAGTTACGTGGCTCACATTTAATTGATACCAATTCTGGTAATGACGAGCGTGGAATTTGCTGCTTGCCCTATTTACGCCAGTCCGATGGTGAGACTGTGTATTTTCCTTCGAACCTGATTGAAAACCTCTACGTCAGCAATGGTATGAGCGCTGGCAACACGCTAGCTGAAGCTCAAGTGCAATGCTTATCTGAGATATTTGAGCGAGCAGTTAAGCGTGAAATTCTTGAGTGCGAAATTGCTTTGCCAGATGTTCCGCAGGAGGTGCTCGCAAAGTACCCTAGCATCGTGGCGGGCATCCAG
>JBJOEU010000059.1:0-6546 GCA_046049115.1 Pseudomonadota bacterium | reverse complement strand
GACCACTTCACCAGCATCACGCAACTGCGCAATCTTGCTAGCTAAGTCCGCATCCAAAGTCCAAGGCGCTACGATGGCGGGCTTTCTTTGCGCTAGAGGTGCAAGGTTAGCCAAGGTCAATAAATCCATTGAAAAGCCAGTAGCAGGACGTGAGCGTCCAAATGCTTGACCAACATGATCGTATCTGCCGCCTCTAGCAATTGGTTGCGGCAACTGATCAACATAGGCTGCGAACATCACACCGCTGTGATATTGATATCCACGCAAATCTGCGAGATCAATACTGAGCTCAATATTTCCTGGAAGCGCATCAGTTGCTGCAGCAAGATTTTCTAATTGAGCCAAAGCCTCATCAATCAAAGGATGTTTCGGCAAAGCCTTTCTAGCGCCAGCTAATACTTGAGCACAAGGGCCATTTAATTCAGTAAGGGCCATGAGGGCTTTCGCAGACTTGGCAGGTAAGCAATTAGACCAAATCGCCAAGCGCGGCCGATCTTTGCTTTGCAGCAAGCTATACAGAGCCTCAACATCACCCTTCTCTTTAACTTGTCCATCCAGAATGCCTTCTAGCACGCCCGCATGCGAGAGATCGAGATACACCTTATTCATTCCAGCCACACGCAAAGTTTGCAGCAACAAAGAAACCGCCTCGAAATCCGCTTCCGAAGTAGCGCAGCCATAAATCTCTGCACCCAGTTGCAATTCTTCGCGAGCCGAACTGCCTACCGGTGTGCGCGCATGAGCAACAGATCCTGCATAACAAAGGCGGGTTACACCCTTACGATTGAGTAAGTGCGCATCAATCCGAGCAACTTGCGGCGTCATATCGGCACGCAGGCCTAAAGTACGGCCAGACAACTGATCAACTAATTTAAATGTTTGTAAGTTCAGATCTGAGCCAGTACCAGTCAGCAAAGAATCTAGGAACTCCAATATCGGAGGTGCAACTAGCTCGTAGCCATAGGACTGGTATAAATCCAGAATAGCGCGACGCAGAGTCTCCACCTTGCGAGCCTCGGCTGGCAAAACATCAGCAATATCTTCAGGAAGTAACCAGCGATTCATGATCTGAAATATTCACTCTTAATTTTTTTTGTGCAAGAACTTAAAGAACTCACCATTAGGTTCAACCACCATGACATCCCTCTTATCTTTGAAGGAGCTACGGTAAGCCTGAAGACTTTGGTAGAACTGCGCAAACTGAGGGTCACGTCCAAATGCATCAGCATATAAAGCGGTAGCCCTTGCATCACCAGAGCCTTTAATCTTTTGCGCTTCACGATAGGCTTCGGCCAAGATCGTGTCGCGCTGACGCTCTGCATTGGCTCGAATCTTGTCGGATTCGGCAGCACCAGTGGAACGTAACTCATTGGCAACGCGTTTACGCTCTGCTTCCATGCGACGATAAACAGAGTCACTAATCTCAGCTAGTAGATCTACCCGCTTGAGGCGAACGTCGACGATTTCAACGCCAATATCAGAGGCATCATCGGCCACTTTTTTACGAATGCCCTGCATCACTTGCTCGCGTTGATCAGAAATAATCTCTCTGACTGTACGTTTAGTGAACTCTTCATTCAAAGCAGAACGCACTAACTGAGTTAAACGATCTTGTGCCAAGCGTTCATCACCTTTAAAACTGACAAAGAACTTACGGGGATCAACAATCCGCCACTTCACATAAGAATCTACCAAGAGATTTTTCTTCTCGGAAGTAATAAAGCGCTCCGCTTCTGGAGTATCAATAGTCAAAATACGACGATCAAAAAAACGTACGTTTTCAAAAGGCGCTGGCAGTTTCACCTGAAGTCCAGGCTGCTCAATCACACGCACAATTTGCCCGAATGAAAACACCACAGCGTAGTTACGCTGATCGACTACGAAAATACTTGAAGTCAGTAAATAGAAAAGACCAATCAGGCCAGCTATAGCAGCTAAGAGACGATTCGCATTCATTATCTTGCATCCCCTCTATCACGGTTTCTTAGGCCGTCACGTTTTTCGGAAGCACCAACACCTGAGGTATTGCTTGGGCTTGGGCTAGTTGCATTGTTGCTAAATGGGGCTGCTGGATTACCTGTTGCGCCTCCCACTGTTACAGACCCAGTAGGCGTTGCAGCTGGTGCCTGACCAGTAGCGACTTGGGTACTTTCTGCGCTGACTTGAGCAATGATCTTATCGAGTGGCAAATACAGCATGCTATTACTCTTGGTAGTGTCTACCAAAACTTTAGACACGTTGTTATACATCTCGCGCATGCTATCAATGTACATGCGATCACGAGTGACACCAGGTGCTTTTGCGTATTCAGTTTGGACTTGCTTGAAGCGATTTGCGTCACCCTCTGCGGTGGCAACTACCCTAGCCTTATATCCTTCAGCCTCCTGAATCAGTCGATCAGCCGTACCCTTTGCGCGCGGAATGATGTCATTGGCATATGCCTGACCTTCACTCTTGAGACGCTCCTGATCTTGGCCAGCTTTAACGGCATCATCAAATGAAGCCTGCACTTGCTCAGGTGGCTGAACGTTTTGAACAGTCACGCTCGTGACATAGATACCCGTTTTATAGCTATCTAGAATTTTCTGTATTGAGCCAGCTAGGTCAATCGCAATTTTTTCACGGCCTTCATATAGAACGGTATCCATCTTGCTACGCGCCACAATTTCACGTACTGCAGTTTCTGCGGCTTGCACCACAGTGGTATCAGGATCGCGATTGTTAAACAAATAATCGGTTGGATCTTTTAAGCGGTACTGAACTGCAAAACGCACATCAATAATGTTTTCATCTTCAGTGAGCATGGAAGTATCTTTTTGATTGGTTGCTTTAATCAAAATAGAACGACCCACCTCGACGGAACGTACTCCGGAGACGTTGACAATTTGCTCGGTCTGAACGGGCCAAGGCATGCGCCAATTGATACCAGGGCCTGCGGTGTAAGCGTACTTACCAAAAGTGGTAACCACGCCCGACTGACCCTCTTGAATGATGTAGAAGCCACTAAAAATCCACAGCAACACAACACCACCCGCAGCCATGATCACCGTAACTTTAGAACCAAAGGGATTAGTGAAATTGAAATTGGGTGCATTGAAGCCACTGCCACCGCCCCCACCGTTACCACCACCATTGCCACGCTGTGATGGCGGAGGAATATCAGCACTGTTTGGTTTATTTGCCGGTGAGCTTGATGTAGAGCCTGGCTTTTTCTTGCCGCCAAAAATACCGCTCAGGCGGTCATTAAAGTCGCGCCATAACTCATCCAAGTCTGGTGGGCCATTTGGTCGCGCAGGCTGATTTTGAGGTTGGGTCTCAACAGGCTTATCCGACCCTGGATTAGCAGGATCTACTTTAGGAGTCTGGTCAGAGCCTTGACCCTCTTTGGCGTCTTTAGTTCCGCTACCTGGGGCACTGTTACCCCAGCCTGGATCATTGACCGAAAACAGTTCGAGAAATTTACGCATCGTTTGGTGAGTACTTACGGTTAGGAATCGGATTAAATTCGGAAGTTTCTGGTCGTTCTGGTAAAGGAGCTAAAAACTCGTCTGGGTTCATTTGAACTTTGGCGCGATTCTGCTCGACCCTTATTCTATCAGTCATTTGAGAGCATTCAGCAAGGGCTGATCGCAATAAATCAAGGCCTAGGCCTGTCTTGGCAGAGAGGAAAACCTGACTCGGAATTCCCTCGGAATCGCGCACCAGGACAGACCCTTCCGTAAAGGTCTGAGGCATCTGGTCAATCTTGTTCATGATCTCGATACGGGGGATGTCGTCAGCCCCAATTTCCCGTAAAACAGCCTCAACTTCGGCCTTTTGCTCCCTGGCGACTGGGCTACAGGCGTCAATCACGTGCAGGATCAGGTCCGCATGAATCGTTTCATCCAAGGTGGCCCTAAATGCCTCTACCAGCTGGTGCGGTAACTCACGGATAAAGCCTACTGTGTCAGAAACCACAATTGAACCCACACCGTCCAAATGGACTTTGCGGGAGGTGGTATCCAGGGTTGCAAACAGCTGATCAGCTGCATAAGTCCCTGCTTTTGTAAGGGAATTAAACAGGGTCGATTTACCGGCATTCGTATAACCCACCAGCGAAACTGAAAAAACATCCCTTCTGTTACGAGCCCTTCTTTGGGTTCTTTGCTGGCGCTGAAGCTTCTCTAGCTCAGCTTCTAGACGTTTAGCCTTGGTTGCCAGCATCCGCCGATCGAGCTCCATCTGGGTTTCGCCTGGGCCGCCACGCACACCAATACCGCCGCGTTGACGCTCCAAGTGGCTCCAAGCTCGAACTAATCGAGACATGCGATAGCGAACCTGAGCCAACTCAACCTGCGTTTTGCCAATATGGCTTTGTGCTCTTTGGCTAAAGATATCCAAAATCAGACCCGTACGGTCCATCACATGAAAACCAATATGGCGCTCTAAATTGCGTTGCTGGGTTGGGGAAAGTGGATGATTAAAGATAACCAATTCGGCACCTTGCTCTTCCATCGCTTTTTTAACTTCGTTCGCTTTACCTGAACCAATAAACAAAGCAGGATCGGTTTTACCCTTGCGGGCAATCACGCTAGTAATAGGTATGGAGCCCGCACTCTGTGCAAGCAGGCTGAGCTCTGCCATGCTGTCCGCAAAATCTTCGCGGCCTGTATCGACACCAACCAGAACGGCACGCGCCGCATCTACACCCGTTTTAAACAGAGCTAACTTCTTCCGTGCGGAACTCCACTGCACGAGCAGGAACAATCGTAGAGATAGCGTGTTTGTAGACCATCTGAGTTACGGTATTGCGCAAGAGCACTACGTATTGATCAAACGATTCAATATTGCCCTGCAACTTAATGCCATTCACAAGATAGATAGAGACAGGAACATGCTCTTTGCGCAGGGCATTGAGGAAAGGATCCTGTAGTAATTGGATTTTGCTGTTATTCATACTGCTCCTTAATGATTTTTATTTGTTGCTGCTATTTTGGGAGTCTTGCTTTTTTTATTTATCAATCTACTGCTGGGCAATGCAAATTACGATTTCATACCTACTGCATATGGGGTCTGGTGTTCAAAAAACAAGTCCCTACTTTAACCACAATTAAAACTGTAGCGCTATTTTTACCTTTTTACTTCTTTTTACCTTTTTTGCCTTTGTCCGCATCAACATAGGGGTTTTTGGCTGTATTCATCTGAATACGCAAAGGGGTGCCACGTAACTTGAAGACTTCTCTAAAACGACCCTCTAGGTAGCGCTTATAGCTATCAGTTACACCACTCAAGGATGTGCCATGAATCACCACAATAGGAGGATTCATGCCACCTTGGTGGGCATAGCGCAATTTTGGACGACCCATGCCTACACGCTTAGGCTGCTGATGCTCAATCGCGTCCTGCAAAATGCGGGTGAGTTTCGGGGTTGGCAATTTCGCCATGGCTGCGGCATAAGCTAAGTCAACGTCCTTAAATAGCTCTTTGAGACCAGTGCCCTTTTTAGCGGAAATCGGATGTACGTTTGCAAAATCGAGGAAGCGCAACTTTTGAGCGATCTCTAAACGCGCGCGCTCTTTAACGTAAGAATCAAGACCATCCCACTTGTTCACAGCAACAACCAATGCACGCCCTGCTTCCACAATAAATCCAGCAATATGCGCGTCTTGCTCAGAAATATCTTGCTGGGCATCGAGCATCAGAATGACCACATTGCAATCAGCAATCGCTTGCAATGTTTTAACGACCGAGAACTTCTCGATCGCTTCAAATACTTTTCCACGACGGCGCAGGCCTGCAGTATCCACCAGGATATAAGGCTTACCATTGCGCTCAAACGGAACTTCAATTGCATCACGCGTTGTGCCTGGCATATCAAATGCAATCACACGCTCTTCACCGATCAATTTATTGATCAGGGTAGATTTACCCACGTTAGGACGACCTACTACCGCAATCTTCATTGGGCGGTTAGGATCGTTTTCTTGTTCTTCTGGTTCTGGCTCTGGAACACCTAAAGAATCTAAAGCATCATCAATCAAACCACGCACACCATCACCATGCGCTGATGAGATCGGAAACGGCTCGCCTAAACCCAGCTCATGAAAATCAGCAGTGACCACACCAGACTGCATACCTTCAGTTTTATTCACTGCCAGAATGATCGGTCTACCCGTCTTGCGCAAGAAATCCGCAATCACGCGATCTTGAGGAGCCATACCTAAACGGCCATCTACCAAGAAAATAATGATGTCTGACTCAGCAACCGCTTGCTTAGTTTGCTTGGCCATCTCGGCCACAATGCCGGTCTTGGCTACAGGCTCAAAGCCACCCGTGTCTACGCAAATAAATGCACGTTCGCCAATGCGGCCTTTACCGTAGTGACGGTCACGGGTTAGGCCCGAGAAGTCAGCAACCAAAGCATCACGTGAACGCGTTAAGCGATTAAAGAGTGTCGATTTGCCAACGTTAGGACGACCGACAATAGTAATTACTGGATTCATTTTGGACTGTACGCCGCTAGTTTTCCACCTTGAGACTGAACCAAGATGAGGCCGTTCACCGCAA
>JBJOEU010000058.1:0-9347 GCA_046049115.1 Pseudomonadota bacterium | reverse complement strand
ATGACCGGGCTTAATGGTTCCACCATAGACATAAATTGCTGGTACGTTGGTGCGTGCAATCGCCATCATGCCGCCTGGCATGTTTTTATCGCAACCACCAATAACTAAAACACCATCCTGCCACAGACCGTTTACACACACTTCGATACTGTCGGCAATGACTTCGCGTGAGACGAGAGAATATTTCATGCCCTCAGTGCCCATGCCGATACCATCTGAGACGGTTGGAGTGCCAAACATTTGCGCCTTTGCACCCGCTTCTTCAAGGGCGCTTACTGCTGCATCGGCGAGTTTCTGTAAGCCACTATTACAAGGGGTAATAGTGGAATGACCATTAGCTACGCCAACCATTGGCTTAACAAAATCCTTCTCTTCGTAGCCCCGTGAGCGTTCATTGAGGCGTTTCATGCTGATATTGACTCCAGAAAAGAATTTGTCGAAAAGCTCTATTGTGCCGTGATACAAGGGGGAATGCAGGGGTTTATAAGCCCATTCCTTTGCCCTTGTTCTGCATCGCAACAAAAGAATTGTCTATTGTATTTGTTGATTCGGCCTCATTATTGGCTCTAAAGCTAATATCCTTGGTAAAAAAGCTGCGGTACATTGCCTTATCTATTACTTTTCCTTTTAAATTCAATGACTAAAGTTGGCCACATCTACCTAATTGACGACGACGAGTCGATGCGTACCTCCTTAAGCAGAATGCTCAAGGATGTCGGTTATATGGTGGAAGATTTCTCCTCTGCGGTGGCATTTTTAGAGCATTCAGTACCAGTGGCGCCGGCTGTGATCTTGCTCGATATGCAAATGCCGGATGTAACCGGACTAGATTTACAGGAAAAATTAGTCCAGCTGGGCCGTAAAACCCCAATTGTGTTTGTCAGCGGTCAGAGCCATCCTCATCAAATCGTCAAAAGTCTGAAGCGGGGCGCCGTTGATTTTCTATTTAAACCCTTCAATTTAGAAGACTTATTGAAGGCGGTTGCGGATGCCCTTGAGTTCGATAGACGTCAACTCAAGCGGGTTTCCAAAGAAGTGGAAACCAAAAAAGACTATGCGACTCTCACTCCTAGAGAGAAAGAAGTTTGCTTTTGGCTGGTAAAGGGGCTCCTCAATAAGGATATTGCTGTTAAGTTGGGGACAACCGATGCCACAATCAAGGTTCACAAGGCTAGAGTGATGGATAAGATGAATGTGGATTCGGTTCAATTATTAGTTGCAAAGTACCTTGAATCCGATATCGAAAACCTCCAGAATAGCTAGCTCTTAGGCTAATTTCCCTATGACTAAATTAGCACTAATATCGAGCATCATTTTGATAGATAAAACACTTAAATCATTTTTGTGAACTCCAACTCTAAACTCCCTGAGATCCGCAAAGAAGCTTTTATCAAGGCGCGCGAAAAACTGAGCTTAAGCACTAAAGAGCTCGGTGGAATGGCATGTCTATCAACTCGCCAAATTGAGCAGATTGAAAATGGTGAAACTAGCTCTTTCTACGGCACTCAAATTAAAGTGACTGCCGCCAAGAAAGTAGCAAAGTTACTCAAGCTAAGTGATGAAGAGGCATTTGATTTTGGTTCAACTACACCTGAAGCCTCAAGTGCATTGCAGCTACCAATTGCAGAAGTTAAATTAACGGATGCTCCAAAGATTGAGAAAGCTAAAAAAGAATCTCCAAAAAAGGCAGCAGCTAAAGTAGAGGTCACCGAAACTCAAGAGCAGGTGCAAGAGAGTCAGTTGCCTGTAGAGGAAGAGAGGGTTCAGTCAAAAGAAGCACCTCTCAATCTAGTCATCTCAAAGCCAAAATCGACTTCACAAAAGAAACTATTTCTTTGGTTGAGCGTAGCTGCAGCAGCAGCATTTGCAGTGGTTAATTTACAGCCTGTATTTTTCTCAGAAAAACCAGCAGAAATTGTTCTTGTAAAAGAAGAAATTATTGAACCGGCGCCAGCAGCAGCGCCAGTCGAGCCAGTGCCGGCAGCGGCTCCAGCGCCAGCGCTACCAGCCGCCGTTGTCAGCGCTGAAGCTGCGGTAGCCTGCCCTGCTGAAGAGGGCATCATTAGTTATAAAACCGATGCCCCCCGTAAGGCAGCCGACATGGTTTATGTGCAAGTGAAATCAAAGCAAGTGGTTTGCGTCAGTGATGCCTCTGGGAAGATGCAAAACAAGATGATTGAGCCTGGCGCAGGAGCATCTTTCTATGGCAAGCCTCCATTCAAGGTTCTTACCAATGGCCTTGCTCAGGCTGATGTGTTTTTTCAGGGCGCAAAAGTTCGTCTGACGAACTTGAATTTCAAAACATTAGTGTTGGAAGCCGCTGAAGTGGCGGCTCCATCCGTAGATCGGACAGATTCTCAGCTACGCTAACCCTCGGAAAAGTTAGCGCTGTAGCGCGTTGAATCCTGATGCTTAAACTGCTGAGTCGTTGGTTTCGCCGGTGCGAATACGAATAGCCTGTTCAATTGGGCTAACAAAAATCTTGCCATCACCAATCTTGCCTGTGCGTGCTGCTTTAGTAATTGCCTCAATTGCTGAATCTACACGGTCATCGGCAACAACTACTTCTACTTTTACTTTGGGCAAAAAGTCGACTACGTATTCTGCGCCACGATAAAGTTCAGTATGACCTTTTTGGCGACCAAAGCCTTTAACTTCGGTAACAGTCAATCCCGTAACACCTACTTCAGCTAGGGCTTCACGAACTTCGTCAAGTTTGAACGGCTTAATAATGGATGTGATTAGCTTCATATATTCCCCTTAATATAGTAATCATACCTAGAACTGAAAACCAATGCCCGATTACGCCCTAAATTGGGAGGTAATGGGATAGCGCCAGTCACGCCCAAAGGCTCGAGTGGTAACTCGAACGCCAGGAGGCGCTTGACGACGTTTGTACTCATTGAGCTTAATGAGACGAGTAACTTTTTCGACGCTATCGGGATCAAAGCCGGCGGCAATCATTTGGGCGATAGACTGGTTTTGCTCCATATAGCGCTCGACAATGCCATCCAATACTTCATACGAAGGCAGGCTATCTTGATCAGTTTGGTCGGGGCGTAATTCTGCAGAAGGAGCGCGCGTCAAAATCCGCTCCGGAATAATTGGGGCAATGCTATTGCGATACGCGCATAAACGATAGACCAGGGTCTTGGCGATGTCTTTAATGACCGCAAAGCCACCAGCCATGTCTCCGTAGAGGGTGCAGTAGCCCACAGCCATCTCGCTCTTATTGCCGGTTGTTAAAACTAGACGACCTGTTTTATTGGAGAGCGCCATCAAGAGAGTTCCTCGCACTCGTGCCTGAATGTTTTCTTCAGTAGCATCGAGCTTGAGACCTTTAAATTGTTCGGCTAGGGCATGCTCCAGAGCATCAACAGGCTCGCTAATGGGGATCTCATCATATTGAACGCCTAGATTCTGGGCCATTTCACGGGCATCAATCCAAGAGATGTCAGCGGTGTATCGCGAGGCCATCATGACGGTGCGAACTTTGTCTGCACCCAATGCGTCTACTGCAATCGCCAGCACCAACGCGGAATCAACTCCACCCGAGAGGCCAATAATGACTCCCGGAAAGCGATTTTTCTGAACATAGTCACGCACACCCAAAACAAGTGCTTGGTAAGCCTGAGCTTCTACACTGGATGGAGTAACTATTGTTCCTGGCTCTAAGTCAGCAGATGCATTGACATTCACATAGCCAAGAACAGTCTCAAACTGCGGCATGGCCATCACTACTTTGCCTGCGCTATTCAAAGCAAATGAGCCACCATCAAAAACTAGCTCATCTTGGCCACCAACTGCGTTTACATAAACCAATGGCATCTTGTTTATGGCGATTTGTTTGCGCAGCACCTCAATACGTAAAGCTTCTTTCTGAAGATGATAAGGCGAGGCATTGAGCACCAGTAGTACTTGCGCGCCAGCTGCATGAGCCTGTTTTGCTGGACCTTCATGCCATGCATCTTCACAAAGAATAACTCCGTACTGAATTCCGGCATTTTCAAAGACGCAGGCTTGATGACCTGGTGTGAAATAACGCACCTCATCAAACACTTCATGATTGGGTAACTCTTGCTTGGCATACCCAGCGATGATCTTGCCATCACGGATAACGGAGGCATAGTTCTGTAAACCAGCAGCAGTCTTCTTAGGGTGGCCAACGATGACAGTCAGCCCGGGAAATTTCTGGAGCTCCAGCATTAAACAACTGAGCTCTCGATCGGCGGCCTCAATAAAAGCAGGGCGCAATAGCAAATCTTCTGGAGGGTAGCCAGTGAGCGAGAGCTCTGGCGTGAGAACTATCAAAGCACCATGTGCATATGCATCTGCAGCAGCCTGAGAGATGAGCCGCGCATTGCCAGGCAAATCACCCAAAAGAGGGTTGATTTGCGCAAGGGCGATTTTTTGCGAGCTCACTCCAATAGCTACTTAATTACTTCTGTGACTTGGCGTAACCTTCGATGCCGTCCAAAATTTCTTTATGGGCACCAGCAACACCAGTCCAACCTTTTACTTTTACCCACTTGCCTTTTTCGAGGTCTTTATAGTGCTCGAAGAAGTGTTGGATTTGGGCGAGAAGTAATTCGTTTACATCTTCAGGCTTTTGCAAATTCTTGTAGATTGGCAAAATCTTGTCTTCTGGAACAGCCAATAACTTTGCATCTTGGCCGCCTTCATCTTCCATTTCTAACATGCCGATAGCGCGGCAGCTAATTACTGAGCCTGGAACTAATGCAAATGGTGTGATGACGAGAACATCTACAGGGTCGCCGTCACCAGCAACCGTTTTAGGAATGTAACCGTAGTTACATGGGTAGTGCATTGCCGTACCCATAAAGCGATCTACGAACAGGCAGCCAGTTTCTTTGTCCACTTCATACTTCACTGGATCCGCATTCATTGGGATCTCAATAATGACGTTGAATGTTTCTGGAATTTTCTTACCTGGGCTGACCTTGTCGTAACTCATAAATACTCCGGTTAGTGATTGATGTGTGCTCTGATCTTAGCAAAGAGGCGGAGCCATACTGCTGAAGATTGAATTTATTTCCTGCTATTAAAGCCATGAATCCTTTATGGCCTCTATTTTAAGGCTTTCTGTAGCGAGGCCTATCGATATGAGTCTAAGCTTGCTTGACTAGTGGTAGGCCATTGGCCTACAATAGAGTTAATGGATTTTGAATGGGATATGGCTAAAAGTGACTTATGCCAGATCTCTTGAAATTTTGATTTCACATATGTGATGTCAATTTTTATAGATCCGAATTTGTTGATAGAAAAAGATCAGCGTTGGGATTATGGTGAAGAGCGATTTCGGGCATTGGGCTCGCTGGATGAAAAAGTGTTTGTAGTGATTTATACAAAGAGACCTACAGCAATGAAGATTATTTCAGCCAGGCGAGCCAATCGTAGGGAGGTGAGGCGTTATGAAGAAAATCATTCGAGTTAGCGTTGATCTAAATGATCCAAGTAGCTTTCCCAAAGGATTCGTCGATAAAAAATTACTCGACGCTACATCGGAACGTTTAATTAAATTGCATCAACATCAAGATGATGCAGAGGCTATGTTAGATGCTGCTCAATATGCAAAAGGCGTACGAGAGAGAATTGGCCTGTCTCAGCAAGAGTTCTCTAAACGTATCGAAGTCTCTTTAGAAACCATCAGAAATTGGGAGCAAGGGAAGCGCAGCCCCACTGGTGCTGCTAAAGCTTTATTGAAGATTTTGGATAGGGCGCCTGAAATTGCATTGCTTGCTCTTAGTGCTTGATAGCCATCTTAGAAATAAAAATACCTAGCAATGCTAGGTATTTTTATTTGATGCCTTGGATTGCTTGTATTAATCCAAAGTCTCCAAGTAACGCTGTGCATCTAACGCAGCCATACAGCCTGTGCCCGCGCTAGTAATGGCTTGACGGTAAATGTGGTCCTGTACATCGCCTGCTGCAAATACGCCAGGGATGTTGGTAGCAGTGGCATTGCCCTCCAAGCCTGAATGTGTCTTGATGTAGCCGTTGTTCATATCGAGCTGACCAATAAATAACTCGGTATTCGGTTTGTGGCCAATTGCAATAAAGGCGCCAGTGACAGCGATATCTTCTGTGCTGCCATCAGCCTTCTTAATGCGTACGCCAGTGACACCTTTTTCATCACCCAAGACTTCGTCGAGCGTCGAGTTCAATTTGAGCTCGACCTTGCCTTCAGCTACTTTGGCCATCAGACGGTCATTAAGAATTGGCTCTGCACGGAATTTATCTCGACGATGAATCACTGTAACTTTTTTAGCGATGCCAGTTAGGTAGAGCGCTTCTTCAACAGCGGTATTACCGCCACCCACGACGCAAACATCTTGATTGCGATAAAAGAAGCCATCGCAAGTCGCGCATCCAGAAACGCCGCGGCCCATAAAAGCCTCTTCACTTGGAAGGCCAATGTATTGAGCTGAAGCGCCTGTGGAAATAATCAAGGCATCACAGGTGTAAGTTCCTGAGTCGCCAACCAAGCGGATGGGCTTTTCAGTCAGCGCTGCAGTGTGAATATGATCAAAGATGATGTTGGTGTTAAAGCGTTCAGCATGCTTTAAAAAACGATCCATAAGCTCTGGGCCTTGGACGCCATCTGGGTCAGCTGGCCAGTTTTCTACATCCGTAGTGGTCATTAATTGGCCACCTTGTGCCAGGCCAGTAACGAGGGTAGGGCTCAAATTGGCTCGAGCTGCATACACTGCAGCTGTGTAACCGGCAGGGCCTGAACCGAGAATGAGGACTTTGGAGTGTTTTGGGGTAAGGCCTCCAGCCCCCTGAGAATCAAGGGCAGGGTAGGATGCCCCGCCTCCTTTTAGAGGCCCGTTGGTTCATCTCTCTTGGCCTTTGTTTGGGTTTATTAGCCATTTTAGTGACTTATTCCAAGGCAGATCCAGCTTGGTCGCATGCCAGCTTTGAGGCTCCCAAGAACCTAGGTGGCCGTTTTGGGGCGTATTTGGCGGACTTATTGCTCTATATCTTCGGTATTTCTGCTTTTTGGTGGGTTGTACTCTTTGGCCGCCGAGTTCTGAGTGGTTGGCGTGAACTTTGGAGCATTCCCCTTCCGCCGGACCCAGATGCCAAGCCAGACTCCCTATTAGTGCGTTGGTTGGGCTTTGGACTGACTTTATTAAGCAGTATGGGTCTTGAGTCTATTCGCATGCATTCGCTGACCTGGGAGCTTCCTAGGCCTCCAGGCGGTATTTTGGGCGAGCTGATCGGCGATCCCTTGCAGATGACGCTAGGTTTCACCGGTTCTACCCTGGTGTTGCTATTCACTCTGTGCGCCGGCTTGTCTTTATTTCTACACTTTTCTTGGTTAGACGTTGCTGAAAAAGTAGGGCGCTCACTTGAGCTTGCTTACAACCGTCTACGTGAGCGTCGCGACAGCGAAGAAGATCGTAAGTTAGGTGAGGCGGCTGCTGAAGAGCGTGAAGAGTTCGTTGAAGAGTTTCGTGGGCGAGTGGAAATTGCTAAGCCAGTGCAGATTGTTCGCGCTCCAGTAGAGATTCCGAAAAGTGCTCGCGTTGAGCGTGAGAAGCAGCAACCGCTGTTTGTGGATATCCCCGATTCAGAATTGCCACCTCTGGCTTTGCTTGATCCCGTCCCAGAAGCAAAAGAAACCATTTCAGCGGATGTACTGGAATTTACTTCTCGCTTAATTGAGCGCAAGCTGGCCGAGTTCAATGTAGAAGTGAAAGTGATTGCAGCTTACCCAGGCCCAGTGGTAACGCGTTACGAAATCGATCCTGCTGTTGGTGTGAAGGGTAGTCAGATTGTCAACCTCTCACGTGACTTAGCGCGCTCGCTAGGCGTGGTGAGTATGCGTGTAGTGGAAACGATCCCGGGCAAGACCTGCATGGCTTTGGAGTTGCCAAACCCAACCCGCCAATCGGTTTATCTCTCTGAGATTTTGAGCTCGCAGGTATACAACGATAGCCATTCCAACTTAACCCTCTCTTTGGGTAAAGATATTTCAGGTAGCCCAGTAGTTGCTGACTTGGCAAAGATGCCGCATTGCTTGGTTGCTGGTACGACTGGTGCTGGTAAGTCCGTTGGTATCAATGCGATGATTCTGTCCATTCTCTTCAAGGCTAAGCCTGATGAGGTGCGCCTGATCATGATTGATCCGAAGATGCTCGAAATGGCGATGTACGACAAGATTCCGCATCTCTTATGTCCAGTAGTGACTGACATGAAGCAAGCGTACAACGCGCTTAACTGGGCCGTCAATGAGATGGAGCGTCGCTACAAGCTCATGAGTAAGTTTGGCGTACGTAACCTGGCTGGCTTCAATAAAAAAATCTTAGAGGCTGAAGAAAAGGGTGAGAAGCTCACCAATCCATTTAGCTTGACTCCAGAGGATCCAGAGCCAATTTATAAAGCCCCAGTAATTGTTATTGTGATCGATGAGTTGGCCGACTTGATGATGGTCTCTGGTAAGAAGATCGAAGAGTTAATTGCGCGTATTGCGCAAAAGGCGCGTGCTGCGGGTATTCATTTGGTATTAGCAACTCAACGTCCGAGTGTGGATGTGATTACCGGTCTGATTAAGGCCAACGTACCAACCCGTATTTCTTTCCAAGTAAGTTCAAAGGCACCGGGCACTGGTTTGCCGGTTCGCGTTCATGGCGCCTTTGTTTCTGATGATGAAGTTCATCGCGTAGTGGAGTGGCTCAAAGAGAAGGGCGAAGCCAATTACATTGATGGTGTTCTAGAAGGTGCTGATGAATCTACTATCGACGCTCTGACCGGTGAAGGCGGTGGTGAGGCTGATCCTTTGTATGATCAAGCAGTCGCTATTGTTTTGGAAAACAAACGCCCATCTATTTCTTTGGTACAGCGTCACTTGCGAATTGGTTATAACCGCGCAGCCCGCTTACTCGAGGATATGGAGAAAGCTGGTTTAGTTTCCAAGATGGGCAATGGCGGTAATCGTGAAATCCTCCATCGCTCCTCTGAATAAGGCTATTCCCTTGCACAGATTTTTATCGGCACTAGCTTTAGGGCTCACAGCATTCTTATCTTCCAACATCGTATTTGCGCAGAGCGAGAGTGGGGCTGAGCAATTACGTCAGTTCGTGCGGAACTCTAAAACCGCGGAAGGTGAGTTTGTGCAACAGCAGTTACGCGCACCCAAAGCAAATGAGCCGCAAGACAAAGGTTTAAAAGTGGTTCGCCAAACGCAAGGTCGTTTTGTGTTTCAGCGTCCAGGTCGATTCATTTGGGATACCCAAAAACCATACGAGCAAAAATTGATTGCCGATGGCAAGCAACTCATTATGTGGGACAAGGATTTAAATCAAGCCACCTTTAGGCCT
>JBJOEU010000057.1:0-6606 GCA_046049115.1 Pseudomonadota bacterium | reverse complement strand
CTACGAACCAAGGGGTCGTGGGTTCAATTCCTGCCAGCCGCACCAACCCTTACAGGGCCTAGTTGAAAAACTGGGCCCTTTTTCTTTTTTTAGGTATTTCATAGTGATTTCATGTAGATCCCTTATAGTTTGCCAATGAGCTTCTCGGATCCTAATTCTTCAAATTCACTCACTCCAGTAGCAGTTTGGTCGCAACTAGACGCAAACCATGCTCAGGTCAGTTTGAGTGGTGCAGTCAATGTGTATTCCCTGGCTGGAGTGTGGAGTGATGTTCGGGGAAAGCAAAATCTGTGGTTAGAGCAAGGAAGTGCACAAGCGCGTTCACTGATTTTTGATGCATCCAAAGTTAGTTCTTTAGATGGATCGGCATTTGCATTTTTGATTGATGTACAAGAGGCGCAGAACAAAGCAGGTGGACAGTTTGATATTCAAGGTTTAGATCCTAGGTATCAGCCGCTGTTACGAGAATTCGATCCGATTAATAAATTATTCCCAGTACCCGCTGTAAAACAAAAAAGAAGTTTTGTCGTGAGCACTGGCATGGCTGCGCAGAATTTGATGGATGATGCCCGCGGCCTTGTGACATTTACTGGCCACCTGTCAGCGGATTTAGTTTGGTCGATTCGTAATATCAGACAAGTTCGCTGGGGTGACTTTGTGAACGCTGCTGTAGAGGCGGGCATTTCTGCATTACCGATTGTTGGCTTGGTTGCATTTTTGATTGGCGTCATTCTGTCCTTTCAGGCCGCGATTGGTATGCAGCAATTTGGCGCAGTCTCATTTGTTGGGCCACTCGCTGCGCTAGGCATCGTCAGGGAGATGGGACCATTGATTACTGCGATCTTGCTTGCCGGCCGCTCATCAGCAGCATTTGCAGCCGAGATTGGTACGATGACCGTGAACAGTGAAGTTGATGCATTGGTCACTGGCGGCTTAAGTCCGATTCGCTTCCTAGTGGTGCCAAGAGTATTAGCAGGAATATTAGTAGCGCCAATATTGACCTTATTTGCCGACATCGTCAGTATATTTTCTTCCATGCTGACAATGCAAATTTACGGCGTTCCCTTTATTAATTTCTATAACGGTATGTTGGCTGCTGTCGATATTGAGGATGTACTATCCGGCCTTGTGAAGGCTACTCTCTTTGGTGTAGTGGTTTCTGCAATGGGTTGTTTGCGGGGTATGCAAACCGGTACCGGCGCGGCAGCTGTAGGCATCTCTGCAACCCGAGCGGTGGTAAGTAGTATTGTCATGATCGTGTTGGTAGATGGCATCTTTGCTTACATCTCTTACAGGACAGGTTTCTGATGGATGCACTGGATAAAGCGATTGATGTACAAAATCTGACTGTGGGCTATGGCTCAAAAGTACTGTTACAGAATCTCAACTTCTCCGTGAATAACGGTGAGATCTTTGTGATTTTGGGTGGATCAGGTTGCGGTAAATCGAGCCTCTTAAAGAATTTATTCGGCCTATATCAACCGCTTGCTGGAGATGTATTGATCGAGGGTCAAAACATCACTATCGCCCAAGGTGTTGAGCGCCAAAAAATCATGACGAGCTTTGGGGTCATGTATCAGCAGGGCGCTTTATTTGGTTCTATGAATCTGCTGGATAACGTGACACTCTTTATGGAGGAGTACACCCAGCTGACCAGAGATCAGATGAATCTATTAGCCCGCTGCAAGCTAGATTTAGTAGGCTTACTTCCATACGAAACGTATATGCCGAGCGAGATCAGCGGCGGCATGCAAAAGCGGGCTGCCATCGCACGCGCGATGGCTTTGGATCCCAAGATACTATTTTTGGATGAGCCTTCAGCAGGCCTCGATCCGATTACGTCGGCTGATCTTGACAGCACGATTTTAGATCTCTCAAAAAATTTAGGATTTACTTTTGTAATCGTCTCTCACGAGCTAGCCAGTATTTATTCCATTGCCGACAAAGTCATTATGTTGGATAAGGATGCCAAAGGCATTATTGCGCAGGGCGATCCTAAGGTATTAAGAGATAGTAGCGAAGACCCTCGAGTACATCAATTTTTTAATCGCATCATGAGCAAGGACGCAGCATGAGTAATCACTCCAACCCCAATTACTTCCGCCTTGGCATTTTTGTTCTCGCGGCCATTGGTGCATTGCTCACCATCATCTTGATCTTTGGCTCAGGGCAGTTTTTTAAAAAATCATTCATGGTTGAAACTTACGTCAAGCAATCAGTGACGGGCTTAGATGCTGGAGCTGCGGTACGCTTTCGAGGTGTCAAGATTGGGCAGGTGACCTTGATTGCTCTATCGGGTGACTTGTATGAGAAAGAAGTGCCGATGGTGCAGAAGCAAGAGTATGTCGTTGTGAGAATGCAGATCTATGGTGATGCTCTTGAGAAAAATCACCTGGAAACATTCATTAAAGATAACTTGCGTGCGCGCATTCGATCGATGGGTATTACTGGTGTCAACTATGTGGAGTTGGATTTCTACCCAAGCGCCACCCAATACTCTCCTTTGCCTTTCCCATGGACACCTGAGTATGCAGTTGTCCCATCTATGCCCAACCAGGCAGATGAAATTATTTCAGGCATTCAAAAATTGATTGGCGCTCTCAACGGTTTGGATGTTGAGGGAACCCAGAAGAAGTTTGATGCCTTATTGGGGAATCTAAATAAATTGATGGCTGGCGATGGCAAAAATAATGCGGGTCTGATTAATTCGGTTCAAGACCTCAATGTCTTGTTGGATCGAATCGCTAAAGTCACCGATAAAGATCAACTCAATATTCTGATGCGTGAATTGGTTGCCACCATGGTTTCTTTGCGTCAAACCGTCACCAGTGTTCAGGGTGACACCACTACAACCTTGGAGAACCTGCGTCAGGCCAGCGAGCAGTTAAATGAATTTACCCGTGTTGCAAGTCAATCGCCGTCCACTCTCATTTGGGGTGAGCCACCTGCACGTATTACGCCTCCAATGAATGGAGTCCAAAAATGAGAATGCAGATGATGAAGAATTTACACCTCACCAAGCTTGTTGCTTTATTACTAATTATTACAGCCTTAAGCGCATGCTCATTGCCTAAAAGACCGGCATTAGAGACCAGTAGCTGGATGGTTGCACCAGAGCGTACCGGCACGCCTTACAAGCCGCGTAGTGATTTGTGGCTCAAGATGGGTTCATCAACAACAACACCCCCTTTTGACGGCAAGTCTTTGGTGTATCGCTTGGGTGATCAGCGTTATGAAAAGGATTTTTACAATACGTATTCTGCTTTGCCGAATGAAATGGTCGGTAGCGCGACACGTCAGTGGTTAAATAATGCCCAGATCTTCTCTATGACTGTAGGTCAGGGCAATAGCTTCTTTCCGTATTACAACTTGCAGACATCCATAGAAGAGTTTTATGGCGATTATCGAATTCGTCCGGAAGCTGTTGTAACGATAGAATTTTTCCTTACCGCAACTGATCCCCAAAAGCGCAATCCGGTGATTGGTAAAAACCGCTATACCAAGAGGGTTGCGCTCAAAGACAACACTCCTCAGGCATTGGTGCAAGGCCAGCAGGAAGCCCTGGCGCAAATTTTGAAAGAGTATGAAGTGGCCCTTTATAAATACGCGGGCAATTTGCCTCCACCTTTAGGACAGTAAGCATTCTAGAATTACAGTACAAATAACAATATTGGAGAAGACATGGATTTAGGACTCAACGGTAAAGTTGCCCTGGTGATGGCATCTAGCCGAGGTTTAGGTCAAGCGATGGCTGTTTCCTTGGCGCGTGAGGGCGTCAAAGTAGCGGTCACAGGCCGCAATCCCGAGGGATTAAAAAAATCGGTTGAAATGATTGAAGCCGCCGGTGGAATAGCTTTAGCTCTGAGCTGGGATCTGTCTGATCCATCTGTGATTGACAGCTTGGTGAGTAAGGTAGAAAAAGAGCTGGGTCCGATTGATATCTTAGTCAATAACACCGGTGGACCTCCTCCAACACTAGCAGCAGGACAAGATCCCGCTTTGTGGCAAAAGAGTTTTAACGATATGGTTTTATCGCTCATCAGTATTACCGATCGAGTTCTACCAGGAATGCGTCAACGTCAATGGGGTCGCATTATTACGAGCACCACTTCAGGTGCGATTGCTCCCATTAAAAACCTGGCCATCTCCAATACCCTGCGTGCTGCATTGCTGGCTTGGTCTAAAACCTTGGCAGCAGAAGTAGCGGCTGATGGTATTACTGTGAATGTGATCATGCCGGGTCGTGTGGCAACCGATCGCTTGCGTCAGCTAGATGAAGCACGTGCCCAACGTGAAAATGTGAGTTACGAATCCGTGGTCAAGGCTAGTCAAAGCCAGATCCCGATGGGTCGTTATGGCGATCCTCAGGAGTATGGGGATACTGCAGCGTTTCTGGCTAGTAAAAATGCCTCCTACATTACTGGTTCAGTGATACGTGTGGATGGTGGTCAGATTCAGGCGATCTAAAGTAGTGTTAAGCAGCTTTCTTCGGGCTATTCAACGAGATCTTCGATCTAGTGAGCTAGTGGCATTGTTGGTGGCGCTGACGCTCTCTGTAGCTGCCTTATCTAGCGTAAGCTTCTTGGCGGACCGAATGCAGCGAGCTTTTCAGTTTGATGCACGCCAGCTGCTTGCTGCGGATCTATTGCTCGTTTCTGATCAACCTTTGCCTGAGCGCTTCCTTCAGGAAGCTCGGGGGCGACAGCTGAGCTTAGCTCAAACCATTGTCTTTCCAAGTATGGCAACGGTAGGGGCGCAAAGTAAGTTAGCTTCCCTGAAGGCTGTGAGCTCTGCTTACCCCTTGCGCGGTACCCTGCAGGTGTCGCCTTCATCAGTTGGCACAACTCCACCAGCAGGTTCTGTTTGGGTGGATCCCGCAATGCTGAGTGCACTAAAGGCAAACGTCGGCGATCCAATGCTATTGGGCGATAAGACATTCCTCATTAGCGGTATCTTGGAGCGTGAACTCGATCGCGGTGCCGGTTTTATGAATTTTGCGCCACGCGTCATGATGTCGCTTGATGATTTACCTGCTACAGGCCTGATTGGTTTGGGTAGCCGCGTGACTTATCGACTTCTCCTGGCGGGTAATGATTCAGCCATCTCTGATTATGAGCAGTGGGCAACGCAATCGATTTCATCCGAAAGTCTTAGGGGATTGCGCATGGAGACCTTGGAAAATGCACAGCCTGTGATGCGTAAAACCCTTGAGCGGGCAGAGCGCTTTTTAGCCTTGGTTGCCTTGTTGACAGCTATGGTAGCGGCTGTAGCGATTGCCTTGTCAGCACGTCGATACGTCTTAAAGCAGGCTGATGTTTGCGCTGTCATGAAATGCCTTGGCGCAAGCCAAAAGACAATTCTTTTGAACCAAATCAAGATACTGGGGGCTCTGTGTATATCGGCCGCTGCGATGGGTGCTGCGATTGCTTACGGGGTTCAAGAGATATTGATTGGGATCTTGGGTAATTTAATATTTGCCAACTTACCTGCACTTTCACTTTGGCCCTTGGTCTGGAGTATTTTGTTTTCCTCCTGTTTGCTAATCGGTTTTGCTGGGCCGCCCTTATTTAGTTTGGTCATGATTTCACCGGTGCGACTGATTCGAAAAGAGTTGGGCTCAGTGAACATCAAGGTACTGTGGGTTGCACTCTTTGGATTAGGTACTTGCCTTGTCTTGATCGCGCTTGCAGCTCAAGATTGGAAGTTAGCCTCTTGGGTTGCTGCAAGCTTTGGTTTGGCCGTTGCGCTCTTTGCAGTGGTTTCTTGGTTGTGCCTGGGCTTACTAAGACTCCTCTTTTCTAAGTGGAGTCATCAGCACTTCGCACTACGCTTTGCGCTAACTGCGCAAGCACGTCGCTCTGGCTTTGCAGTCATGCAAATCACGGCGCTCGGTATTGCCTTGATGGCCTTGTTACTCATCCTATTGCTTCGACAAGACTTACTGGCCACCTGGCAGGGTAATATTCCAGTCGATGCACCCAATCGCTTCATGATTAATGTACAGGACGATCAAAAGTCTAGTATCACTCGCTCACTACTTGATGCGGGAGTAGCAAAGCCGAGCTTTAGTCCGATGGTTCGTGCGCGCTTGGTGGAAGTCAATGGGAAAACCATTGGACCCAATGACTACATTGATGAAAATGCACGCCGCTTAGTTGATCGAGAATTCAATCTCTCCTACACCGAGCAGTTACCCGAGGGTAATCGGATTACTTCCGGAAAGTGGCTTGAAGGGAGTGCGCCACAAGTTTCTTTGGAAGCGGGAATTGCGAAGACATTGAAGTTAAAGCTGGGTGATCAAATGACCTTTGAGCTTGCCGGTGAAAAAGTCACTGCGCCCATTACTTCATTGCGCAAGTTGGATTGGAGTTCGATGAAGGTGAATTTCTTTGTCATCATGCCACCTGCAATGCTTGCAGAGATGCCTCAGTCTTGGATTACCTCTTATTACCAGGGTACTGCAATTGAAGGTTTGGATTATCAGCTTGCGCAGGCCTATCCCAATCTCACCATCGTAGATGTGGGCACATCGCTAAAGCAAATACAGGATGTACTGGATCGACTATCTTCTGTATTGGGACTCTTGTTCGCATTCACGATTGCGGC
>JBJOEU010000056.1:0-7246 GCA_046049115.1 Pseudomonadota bacterium | reverse complement strand
GTCTTTTACAGCATTGACAGATTCTGCAACGCTCAAACGCTCACGCTTAACATCTTTGTCCTTGTCCAATCCTGCAGCTTCTAACAAGCGAAAAGCCATGACTTCAGTAGCACTGCCTGGTGAGCCTGTGCTTACGCGCTTACCTTTGAGGTCTTTCATGGTCTTAATGCCAGTAGATTCAACGGTAGCAACGTGCATGAGGTTTGGATACAGGATCAGTAAGTTGCGTAAATCTACAGGCTTGCCCTTGAATTTATCCTCACCATCTTTAGCATCTTTCGCAGCATCAGCCATTGAGAAACCAACGTATGGTTTGCCAGTGCCAACGAGTTTTAAGTTATCAACTGAACCGCCGGTCACTTCAGCAGTTGCTGACATTCCTGGTACATGCTTGGATAGGACTGAGGCTAGGCCTCCACCCATTGGGTAATAAACGCCACCAGTACCGCCAGTCGCGATAGAAATGTTTTGTGCTTGTGCAGCACCGAACAGCATAGTGATAGATACAGCAATTACTTTGATAAGTTTCATTTTTGTCTCCTGTTTTTCATCTATTAAATTAAAGGCCTGGCATGCTGAAATTAATCTTTTGTAGTTCACCCAATAATTTTGCTTGCTGATCTGCGCTCAGTTGCATGAGTGGTGGGCGTACGCGCAACCACTCTGAATCCTTACTGTAATGCGCAACTGCAGTTTTCATGCCAGCAATCATTTGATATTGAGCAAAAATCGAGCGTACTTGATCTAGAGCGGCTTGTTGTTGATCTGCGTCAGCTTCTTTCCAGTGCGCTGCTAAATGAGCAATAGCCCCAGGGTTTACGTTAGCCGTGGCAGAGATGCAGCCTACGCCACCAGCGTGCAAAGTGCGCATCAGAAAGACTTCGCTGCCAGCATAAACGCGGAAACCGGAAGGTGCTAAGAGTTTAATCACGGATTCTGTATAGGCCCAATCACCGGAGCTATCTTTCATGCCAACAATCGTTTTTGGATAGGCTTTTGTGAGGCGCTCTAATAAAGAGAGGCTTAAATTAATCTTGGTGACTGGTGGGATGTTATAAATGTAAATTTGTAAACCAGCATCACCCACCTTTTGGATGACTTCTGAGTAAAAGGCGAATAGACCATCATCAGTGACGTCTTTGTAATAGAACGGCGGCAACATCAACACGCCAGCACACTTATGTTGAACTGCATGACGGGTCATCGTGACAGTAGCATCAATCGAAGTAGCACCCGTACCAGGCATCATGTGGGCTGGGTTTAAGCCGCCTTCAATCAACGCTGTTAATACGCCCATTTTTTGTGGAGCAGAAATGGAGTTGGCTTCTGAATTTGTGCCAAAGATTGCTTGCCCAACACCATTAGCTTCGAGCCATTGACATTGCTTGAGTAATTTTGGCGCATCTGGACTGCCGTCATCTTTGAACGGAGTCAATACTGGCGAGAGCACCGCAGGTAATGTTGAGGGATGTAAGGTAATTGTCATACTTGCTCCGTTTTAATTTTTTACTTCGGTTAGAAGTGGTTTTTTATTATAGAAAGCTTCTAAGTTATCTATTGCTAAATTTGTCATCAATTGCCGCGTTTCGGAGGTTGCGCTGCCAATATGCGGAGTTAATAGAACATTATCGAGATTTAAGAACTTTGGGTTTGGATTCGGTTCATTTTCAAATACGTCGAGCGCGGCCCCGGCAATCCATTTTTGCTGCAGTGCAACTAAAAGTGCAGTCTCATCCACTACGCTACCGCGTGCAATATTAATGAGATAGCCGTGAGGACCCAGAGCCTCTAGAACTTGGGCATTGATCATTTTTTCTGTTTCAGGAGTAGCAGGGCAAGCCAGAAAAAGGACGTCAGATGCTTTTGCCAAAGACGTGATGTCGGAAAAGTATTCATAGGGCAGCTCTTTTTGTGTCGGGCCGGTGTAGGCCAAACTCACCTTGAACGGCTCTAGGCGTTTTGCCAGATCTTGCCCAATACGCCCCATTCCTGCAATTCCAACCCGTTTACCAGCAAGAGTGGTGGTGACGGTAAATAAACCCTTGGACCAGGCAGAGCTTTTAACAAAATCGTGTGCTTGGGGAATGCGACGTAATAGGCCAAATAGCATGCCAACGGCCAGCTCGCAAACTGCGTCATTTAAAACGCCTGGGGTATTGCTGGCCTTGATTCCGTTGGCCTTCAGGTACTCCAGTGGGAGATTGTCATAACCTACGCCACAAGTGGCCACCATCTTTACCGTAGGAAGCTTCTCAAGCAATTGAATGGGCAGCTGAGTATTTGAGCGAATCAAAATACTATCAAAAGAGCCTGATGGCAGATTGGAATTGAGGTCGGGAAAGCGGGTCGGGGTAATGCGCCGGTCGATTGCCGCTTGCATTACTTCCGGAAATTGTCCGACCTGCAGTACTGAATTGACTGGGATCATGTCTCACTTACTTTTTTATTGGAATAATGAATGCATTGTAAGAGGATTTGAGATCCTTATCTTGCCCCTGAAGGAGAAATTGAGATGTTATTTACCCCATCTGAAACTAAGGTTGTCATCGTTGGTGGTGGCACTATGGGTGCCGATGTAGCGGCTGTGTGTGCACGCGGGGGTTGTGCTGTTCAGGTGCTAGAACCCACTACCGAGCGCCGCGCACTTTTACCGGATTACTTTGCCAACACCATGATCGATCTTGGCTATGAGCACCGTCTACATTTACTCTCGACTGCCGGCTCCTTGGAGGAAATAGATTGGTCGGAAATCGATTTAGTGATCGAGTGTGTGCCGGAGCGCCTCGATATCAAGCAAGAGTTATTTGCCAAACTAGAGCAGTATGCAAAACCAGAAGCGGTTTTAGCGAGTAATAGCACTAGCTTTCCAATCAGTGATATTTCAGCGGGGCTAAAAACAGCGGCAAGAATGATTGGCTTGCATTTTTTTATGCCTGCACACTTAGTGCCTTGTGTAGAAGTAGTCTACGGTGCAAAGACTTCGCCGATGGTGGGCGAAAGCCTTTCTCGTTTAATGACGGCTTGCGGCATGGTTCCCGTTACCGTGAAAAAAGATTTGCCGGGCTTCTTGGCAAATCGCTTACAGCACGCCTTGTCGCGCGAAGCCTTCGCCATGGTCGATGCCGGCATTGCTAGCTTAGAGGATATCGATAAGGCCGTACGATTTGGCTTTGGCTTTCGTTATATCGCTGCAGGACCTGCAATGCAGAGAGACCATGCTGGATTGGATGTGCATGGTGCGGGTGGTGCCACGATTTATCCGACCCTCAATAACTCCCCGGATATTGCCAAATGCCTAAGTGATCGCATCGCTAGTGGCAAGCTAGGCATGAAAACCGGCGAAGGTTTTTATTCTTGGACTGCAGAGACCATGAAGGCGGAGCGAGAGCGCTACCAAGAAGCCTTGCGTGAAGGTCTGAAGATTATTCAAAAAGATTTGCCTCAGATTGACTAGGTTAGATCCTTAAGATTGAGTTTTCTGAGTTGGGGTGCAAGCTTGTAGGTCAGCAAGACCACAAGCAAGGTTGCACCTCCACCAAATACGATTGATGGAACAAGCCCCATCAGGCTCGCTGCAATTCCGGATTCAAGCGCCCCCAATTCATTGGAGGAGCCAATAAATATTCCATTGATTGCGCTGATCCTACCCCGCATCTGATCTGGGGTAGTCAATTGCATAATGCTGCCGCGGATGACTACTGAGATTGAGTCAAAGCAACCAGAAATAAATAAGAACAGTGCGCACAGCCAAAGATGATTGGAAAGCCCAAAGGCAATAGTGGCAACCCCAAAGCCCCCGACCGATAACAATAAATATTTTCCAGAATCTTCCAGCAGGGGTCGACGCGCTAAGTAAAGACCTGTAATGACGGCTCCAGCTGCTGGCGCTGCCCTCAGAATTCCCAAGGTTTCAGGACCAGCATTGAGGACTTCTTTCACAAAGGCGGGAAGTATAGATACTGCGCCGCCGAACAGCACAGCAAACATGTCGAGCAGCATGATGCTGACAATCAAATCGTGTTTTCGTACGTAATGAAAGCCCTCCAAAAAACTTTTTAAAAAATCGTTGCTCATGCCTTCTGACTTTTCATGTTTGATACGGATGAAGCTCACTCCATATAGGCCAATGGCGCCACTCAATGCAGCTAGGGCATAGGTCCATTCCAGCCCAGCAAGTCCAATCATGAGCCCACCCAGGCCAGGTCCCGCTACTACGCAAATCTGAAATGCAGAGGATGCGTAAGCGGTATAGCGTGGCATTTGATCTCGGGGAATGATTTGTCCAAAGATAGCCTGATAAGAGGGGCGCAATAGTGCGCGAGCTAAACCTAAAAAAGCTACCGCTAAATAAATCAAGGGAACGGGCGGCGCCAACCAATCCAGTGCGATTGCAACTAGAAACAAGGCAACGGCAATATGAAAGGTGCAGGCAATCGCAGCGATCCATTTTCGAGAATGGCGATCTACTGCATGGCCGGCGTAGAGGGCTAATGCAAAATAAGGAATCAGCTCTGCAAGACCAATCAGACCAAGGGAAATGACGCTGTTGGTAATTTCATAGATATGCCACCCCACTGCAACCATCATGATTTGATAGCTCAGGGTTGCGCCTATGCGGTAAAGCAGCAGAGTTTTAAAGGCTTGACTGGTTTTCATGAAGTTTTCTTATTCTAAAGGGGGTAGTGATTTATTCTTTAGATATGAAAAAAATCATCCGCGTTTGGGATTTGCCGATTCGCTTGTTTCATTGGCTCTTAGTAGCCGGCATTATTCTGAGTTTTGTTACCGTGAAGATCGGCGGTAATGCAATGAGTTGGCATGCGCTCTCTGGTTACTGCGTGCTCAGCTTAATTATCTTCAGAATCATTTGGGGCTTTGTCGGCTCTTACCATGCACGCTTTGTTCATTTTGTGCCAAGCCCAAAGGGCCTGCTGCATTTTGTGAGGGGTAAGGTCAAAGCGGGGCTTGGCCACAATCCCTTAGGCGCCTTGTCTGTTCTGGCTTTACTCTTTTCAGTTGGCCTTCAAGCGGTCACTGGCCTTTTTGCAAATGATGACATTTCCTTTGAGGGGCCATTCGCAAAATATGTTTCTAATGATGTGGTTCAGCTATTAACGTCAATTCATTATTTCAATGAGAACGTGCTCATCTTTGTGATTGCACTTCATTTATGCGCAATTTTTTATTATCAAAAATTTAAGGGTGAGAATTTAATCAAACCCATGCTTGTGGGCGATAAAGAAATTGACCCAAGCGAAACAGAAATCCATCTCTCTGCAGACTTGGGCCATGCTTCCAAAGATGGAAGTATGCAACGAGGCTTTGCGCTATTGCTACTAAGCCTGATTGCGCTAACTCTAGGTTACTTGATTACTAATTGATTACTTTTTCTTAAAGTCATCATGACAGCCTTTGCAGGTGGCGCCTGCTGCACCAAAAGCTTTTTTGATTGCCTCTTGATCGCCTGACTGCGCAGCGGTATTGAGGTTAGCGACAGCCAACTGCATTTTTTCTCCAGCCGCTTTAAATTTAGCGTTATCTGACCATACAGCGGGAAGTGCGTTGCCACCCTCAGTACCCGGACCAAATGCCTGCCACGGCAAGGTCGAGATCATGGCAACAACGGCCGCGTTCTTTGTCACTTCATCTTTATTAAATGGGGCCTCGCCTTTAACAACTGCACCAATTTTCCCAAAGGAATTAGCCATCACAGTAAAAGCACTTTGACGATATTTAATAGCGTCTTCTGGTTTTTTAAATTGTGCATAAGCAATACCTGTTCCGGCGACTAGTGCGGGCGCAATGGCTGCCAAAATGATCTGTTTTAGTTTCATGGTTTAGCTCCAGTGAAGTCAGTGAGTGACTGTTGATGAGTTTGATTTTCAGAATACTTCAGAAAAGCATTTGCAGGGGGAATGTGACAAAGTAAACAACGCCCTTAAAAAACGCCGTCAAAGGCTCCATCCAAAAGCTACCAATGAGGCCTGTAAAGACGAGGGCCAGAACAATAAAGAATCCGTAGGGCTCTAGTTTTCCAAAGGCGATGGATTGTCGAGCTGGCAATAAGCTAGCCAGAATGCGACCACCGTCAAGCGGAGGCAGGGGGAAGAGGTTAAATACTAGTAAGACTAAGTTCCAGGTGATCCCCGCTTGAGCCACAGCCAAGAGAAATCGCTCATTCACGCCAAAACCAAAGAGGGCAATCAGTAGGATTGCCCAAATAAGGGCTTGGATGAAATTGGATCCAGGACCGGCTAAAGCTACCCAAATAGAGTCAATGCGGGGGTTGCGTAGGCGTCCAAAATTGACTGGTACTGGCTTGGCGTAGCCCACTAAAAATGGGGATCCGCTCAAAATCAACAGTAGGGGAATCAGTATCGTCCCCACGGGATCTATATGCTTAATGGGGTTGAGGGTGACTCTTCCAAGCATATAAGCGGTATTGTCACCAAATTTCCGGGCTGCATAGCCATGGGCAGCCTCATGAATGGATAGAATAGTCAGTAATCATGGCAATATGATATCCATAGGAGCAAAAAGTGACTGACGATAAAAAACCTGAATCAAAAACCCCCGCTAAGCCTGTAGTAGCTAAGCCGGTAGCCCGTCCACCAGCCCCAAAAGGCCCATCCGGCCCTGGCGGCAGGCCTCAAGCCGGCTTTGGGGGTGGAAAAGCCATGATGCGCAAGGCTGGTCGCGGCCGATAGTGGATAATTGCACTATCAAATAATGTGTTTAATAGGGACTTAGCATGAACGAATGGCATAAAGAGTCGAAAGACGAAGTCAATAAAAAAATTATCACCTTGATCGTGATGTTGGCAGCTGCTACTAGCTTGGCCATTTTGTTTGCATTGGTTGCAGCTCACACTGGCTACGTATTCGGCTAATTTGCATTAATGACTAGCCATCGCCAACCTGCAGTATTTGTTGGTCATGGCAGTCCGATGTATGCCATTGAGCCCAATCGCTTTACAGCGGCTTGGACTAATCTTGGCAAATCACTCAAACGCCCAGATGCCATTCTAGTCATCTCGGCTCATTGGGTAACCCGTGGAGTGTGGGTTACCGCAATGTCTAAGCCTAAAACTATTCATGATTTTGGTGGATTTCCGCAAGCTTTGTTTGATATTCAATATCCGGCACCCGGCAGTCCTGCACTGGCAGATCGCGTAAAAGAATTATTGGATGTTCCAGTAGTGCTTGAGGAGAATGAGTGGGGTGTTGATCATGGTGCATGGTCTGTT
>JBJOEU010000055.1:0-7723 GCA_046049115.1 Pseudomonadota bacterium | reverse complement strand
AACCTTGCATGGGGTGGCGCTTTATTAATCACATTTGCGGTTCTCGGATTAAATATTCTGGCCCGCGTTGTATTTCGCGAGAAGGTTCAAAGTTAAGTCATGAATGCAATCGAAATTCGTAATCTCAATTTCTTCTATGGTAGTTATCAGGGGCTGAAGAATATCAATCTCGATATTGAAGAAAGAAAAGTCACTGCTTTTATCGGCCCATCAGGCTGTGGAAAGTCTACTTTGTTGAGGTCTCTCAACCGAATGTATGACCTTTATCCGGGCCAAAGAGCAGAGGGTGAGATTAATTTCTACGGTCAAAATATTTTAGCCTCTGGGCAAGATTTGAATCTATTGCGCTCACGTATCGGAATGGTTTTTCAGAAGCCAACACCATTTCCAATGTCAATTTATGAAAATATTGCCTTTGGCGTACGTCTATATGAAAAGCTTTCTCGCTCTGAGATGGATGAGCGGGTAGAGTGGGCCTTGAATAAGGCTGCTTTATGGAATGAAGCTAAAGATAAATTAAATCAAAGCGGCCTGTCACTTTCTGGTGGTCAGCAGCAGCGTCTTTGTATTGCGCGCGGAGTGGCTGTGAAGCCTTCCGTAATTTTGCTTGATGAACCAACTTCTGCTTTGGATCCCATTTCCACCGGCAAGATTGAAGAGCTGATTAATGAGCTTAAGCATGAGTACACGATTGCTATCGTTACTCATAATATGCAGCAGGCTGCCCGTGTATCCGATTACACCGCTTACATGTATCTTGGCAGCTTAATTGAGTACGGTAAGACTGATGAGATATTCATTAAACCTAAGCGCAAAGAAACAGAAGATTACATTACCGGCCGTTTCGGTTAATTGGAGATAAAAATGCCAGATAGACACCTTTCATCACAGTTTGATGCAGATTTAAATTCACTTTCTAGTCGCCTTCTGGAAATGGGCGGCCTAGTTGAATCGCAGATCTCAACTGCCATGCGTGCCTTTACGCAGATGGATATTGAGACCTGCAATATTGTTATCCAGAATGAAAAGCTGGTGAATGATCTTGAGATTCAGATTGACATGGCTTGTACCGAATTAATTGCTCGTCGCCAGCCTACCGCACGAGACCTTCGTCTGGTAATGGCCGTCTCTAAAGCGATTACTAATTTAGAGCGCGCTGGTGATGAGGCTGAGCGTGTCGCCAAGCGTACAAAGCGCTTGATTGAGGCGGGAGCCACTCATAACATTAACGTTGCAGAAATTCGCCTTTCCGGCCAAATGGCAATCTCCCTATTACGCCGTAGCTTAGATGCATTCGCCCGTCTTGATACAGTTGCTGCTGCGGAAGTAGTGCAGGAAGATCGTCAGATTGATGAGGAATTTAGAGGTTTCGTTCGTAAGCTGATTTCTTACATGATGGAAGACCCGCTTACTATTACTACTGGCCTTGACATGCTGACTATTGCAAAGGCAATTGAGCGTATCGGTGATCATGCAAAGAATATCGCTGAATTCGTAATCTACATCGCCAAAGGCTCCGATGTTCGCCACCTTCCTCATGAGGATCTTGTTCGTGAGGCGAACAAGGAATAGGGATGACGATGAATCACCGTATTTTGGTTGTTGAGGATGAGCCTTCAATTGCTGAGCTTATAGCAATTAACCTAACTCATGCGGGCTATCAAGTTGAGAAGGCTCTACAAACTGAAGTTGCTATGAATATGATGCGGGATGAGTTACCTAGCCTCCTCATTTTAGATTGGATGCTGCCTGGCAAGTCAGGCGTCCAATTTGCTAGAGAGCTTCGTGCAAATGAACGCACGAGGGGCCTGCCCATACTGATGTTGACTGCAAAAAGCGAGGAGTCTGATAAGGTTTCGGGCTTAGATTCTGGCGCCGATGATTTTGTAACCAAACCATTTTCTCCAAAAGAGCTAGTGGCTAGGGTAAAAGCTCTTTTGCGCAGGCAGTCTCCAGTTGAAGATACGGGACCGCTATCGGTGGGGCCTTTGAGATTAGATCCAAGCTCTCACCGAGTTTTGGCTATTTGGCCTAACTTAGATCCTAAGCCGATCTTATTGGGTCCAACAGAATATCGCTTACTTCAATTTCTGATGACCAATCCAGAGCGAGTCCACTCCCGTACAAGTTTGTTAGATCAGGTTTGGGGTAGTGACGTCTATATTGAGGAGAGAACTGTGGACGTCCACATTAAGCGCTTAAGAGCTGCTCTTGAGCCCATGGATTGCGATCGTTTTATTGAGACAGTCAGGGGCAGTGGATACAGAATCACAAAAGCTCCAACGGAAGTCTGATTGCCTATTTACTAGGCATATTTAAGGCGTTTTACTATCCCTTGTTACAGATGCTCTAAGATTGCGTCATGTTATCTGTTTTAACTCGATTTATTACTCTTCTTTGCCTAGCATTTTTGGCTGCCTACATTGCGCTTGCCAATTGGGGCGTTGATCTGGCTATCGCTTCAGGTATGGCGGTTTTGGCATTGCCATTGGTCTATTCCTATATCAATCTGGCCCGCCTAAGAAAATACGTTCTGCAGGATGCTGTTGAGGATATGCCGCTCCCTAGCGGATTTTGGGAAGAGGTTTTCTTTCGACTGCAGCGGCTTGTGCGCAACCTGAAGCAAGAAATTCGTACAGTAGAAAAGCAGCATGATCGTTTTATTGAAGCCTTTCAAGCATCTCCCAATGGAATCCTGATGCTTGATGATCAGGATCAAATTGAATGGTGTAACGGGATTGCTGAGCGGTTCTTTGGGTTGAATCTCAAGCGAGATGTACTTCAGAGAATTAACTTTTTGATTCGTCGCCCCGAATTTATCCAATACTTGAATAAGCGCCAGTTTGAAGATCCTCTATTGTTAGAGAGAATGGGCTTGGATGCTAATCTTAGTCTGATGATTCAGGCTTTTCCGTTTGGTCAGAAGCGCCATCTTTTGTTGGTACAAGATGTCACTGATTTGCAAAAAGCTGATGCCATGCGACGGGACTTTGTGGCAAACGTCTCACATGAAATGAGAACGCCTATTACAGTCTTAATGGGCTTTTTAGAGACCATTCAATCTCTCGATATTGATAAGCAGCAGCGTGATCAGTATTTCGAAATGATGATGTCGCAAGCTCAGCGTATGAAGAGTTTGGTAGAGGATTTATTAACTCTTGCAAATCTTGAAGCCAATACATTGCCGGCTCCGTTACAGATGATCAAAATCGATACGCTGATGTCCTCAGTGAAGAATGATGCTGAGGCTCTTTCTCAGGGCCACCATGTTTTGAGTTTTGAGATTGCAAGTCCTTGTAACCTCATGGGGGAGGAGCGTGAAGTTCTATCAGCTTTCGGTAATCTCGTTTCCAATGCTATTCGGTACACACCCGATATCGGTAATGTGACAGCAAAGTGGTCCGTTAATGCTCAGGGACAAGGCGAATTCTCTGTGACGGATACTGGGCCGGGTATCGCATCAGAGCACTTATCGAGATTGACTGAGCGGTTCTATAGGGTGGATCGAAGTCGCTCAAGAGATACCGGCGGTACAGGCTTAGGCTTGGCAATTGTGAAGCATATTGCCAATCGCCATCAGGCGCAGCTACTGATTGAGAGCGCTCCAGGAAAGGGCAGTACTTTTACCTTGCGCTTTCCGAAAGATCGCGTTGTCTGTTGATAGAAATGTAAGGCCTACTCATTTTTTAGCCGAACCTGACATGTTGGGTAAATATATCAAGCCTATGTGACAGCCTCACATCGAGATAGGGTGACATAAGAATGACATGCATCAGAAGGATCATCTATGCGTGACTCTATTACCTCAAAATCAACACTCCGCCATCACGTGCCCTTTGTGCCTTGCCATTGAAATTTTGGCGCTACCTAAAGTGCCATCTTGAGGCCAAAGTCTGGAGACTGCCGCATTTTTGTCGTTTTGCTAGCAATGATTGCTTTAACTCAGAGAAAAATTCAGCAGCTTAAGTCTTACCCTGTAGACTACGTAGTAATTTGACTACGCAGCCTCTGGAAACATTTTGACTACCGCTACTGACTCACCCAATGACAGCTCATCAGATCTAGTCGCCGCAGTCGATTTAGGCTCAAACAGCTTTAGGATGTTGGTTGCACAAGTGGTGCAAACGCCTTCCGGCACACAATTGCGCCCAATTGATACCCTGCGCGATTCGGTTCGACTTGCGGCTGGCTTAACTGACGATAAATTACTGGGTAATGAGGCCTATCAGCGTGGCATTACTGCAATACGTCGATTTGGTGAGCGTATCCGCGGTTTTGATCCATCCCGGGTTCGTGCAGTTGCAACGAATACTTTGCGCGTTGCTAAGAATGCCTCCAGCTTTGTGCTTGATGCCGAGAAGGCTCTGGGCTTTCCGATTGAAATTATTGCTGGAGTTGAAGAGGCTAGGCTGATCTATATCGGCGCAGCACATGAAGTTCCTGCTGTTCAAGGCAATCGTCTGGTAGTGGATATTGGCGGGGGTTCTACCGAACTAATCATCGGCAAGGCGTATGAACCTAAATTAATGGAAAGCTTATATATTGGCTGCGTCTCTCATAGCTTGCACTTTTTTCCGAAGGGCAATATTGATTCGCATGCCTTTAAGGAAGCTGAGCTAGCTGCTCGTAGGGAGATTCAAGTAATTTCTGGGTCATTTTTGAAGGCCGGCTGGAAACAGGTTATTGGATCCTCTGGTACTGCTCGAGCGCTTGCTGAACTCATCTCTGAAAATAACTTCAATAGCCATAGTGATAGCCTGACTACTGGTCGAGTAAGCGATTCTAGCGGCCTGATTACTCGCGAAGGCCTCAAAGCTATGAAGAGGCATCTTCTTAAATACGATCATATAAGTCAGGTAGAGTTATTGGGGTTGAAAGATGATCGGCGCGCAGTATGGCCGGGTGGCCTTGCAATCATGATTGCCGTCTTTGACGAGCTAGGCATTGAGACTATGGAGGTAACTGATGCTGCACTTCGGATAGGCGTTCTCTATGACCTGCTTGGGCGCTCTCAACATGCTGACATGCGTTTTGTAACAGTGGAACAATTCATGCAGCGCTATGCTGTTGATCGCGACCAGGCTAGGAGAGTGGGTAACTTGGCTGCTGAGTTTTTATCTCAGCTACCTAAGCCTGATGCAGAGAGTAGGGCAGATAATATTGCCTTGCTGCAGTGGGCAGCCAACTTGCATGAAATTGGTTTATCGATCTCCCATAATAGTTACCATAAGCATTCAGCTTATATTGCTGGCAATGCTGATATGCCAGGTTTCTCCAAGAATGATCAGGTGAGACTGGCCTCACTACTCATTGGCCATGCAGGAAAACTTGGCAAGCTAGCCAATAACTCTAGTTTTTCTGACTGGCGTATGCTGTTCTGTTTACGTCTAGCCCAAGTCCTTTGTCGTGGTCGTAGTGATGGCAACTTGCCTAAAGTAAAAGTCTCGGAGAATAGTGGATCCTACTCGATTAGCCTCTCCAAAGATTGGGCTAAGGAGCACCCCTTAACCGAATTTAGTCTAGATAAAGAGGCGGCTGAATGGGAGCGTATTGGCCGACCTTACAGCATTAGTCTCAAGTAGATTTATCAAAAACTTGTAGTTTATTGATAGGTATCGATTTCCAAAGCCCTTTAATTAGTCTATGTAATAAAAATGTCATATCTCTAAGATACAAAGGTAATATTGTCTTAGAGGAAAATATGACATCAAAACATCAAGAGATGGCTGAGTGGTACAGACGTGCTCAAGAGGAAATCTTGGATAGTATGGATGAAGAGCTTGAGATGGAGCTTGATGATGATCGTATGTCTCCCGATGGCGATAGTGGCTCTCAGATGTCACGTCAACTCTATTTCAAGGAGCTATTTCGTCTACAAGGCGAATTGGTCAAACTTCAGGACTGGGTTGTAGAAAATAAACTCAAGGTCGCAGTTTTATTTGAAGGTCGTGATTCAGCGGGTAAGGGTGGCGCCATCAAACGCATTACCCAAAGGCTCAATCCTCGAGTGTGCAAGGTTGTCGCCTTACCCGCACCCAATGAGCGTGAAAAGACTCAATGGTATTTTCAGAGATACATTTCTCAGCTACCCGCTGGCGGGGAAATTGTTTTGTTTGATCGTAGTTGGTACAACCGAGCCGGTGTTGAGAGGGTGATGGGATTTTGTACTGATGACGAATACGAAGAGTTTCTGAGGACGGTGCCAGATCTCGAGCGCATGATGATTAGTTCTGGAATCATCTTAATCAAGTACTGGTTTTCTATTTCTGATGACGAGCAGTACAACCGCTTTATGATGCGTATCCATGATCCACTGAAGCAGTGGAAGTTAAGTCCAATGGATTTAGAGGCAAGACGTTTATGGGAGGCCTATACCAAGGCCAAAGAAACTATGCTTGAGCGCACACATATTCCGGAAGCACCATGGTGGGTTGTGGCGGCTAACGATAAGAAAAAAGCACGCTTAAATTGTATTACTCACTTGCTGGATCAAATTCCTTACAAAGAAATAGATCATCCTGTTATTACACTTCCGGCCCGCGTTCATAACCCAGACTACTTACGCGGGCCTGTTCCTTTGGGAATGTATGTCCCTGAGGTTTACTAGCTAGAAAGTCCCTCTTAGACCCACCATGCATATAGTCTTACTGCCATTGGTGTAGTGGCATACCGAATTTGCTCATTGAGTAAATTCTTGAGGTTCATATACACGGTCCAATTCACATCCTTTACTCTTTCGGTATAGGAGATGCCCGCATTTAATAAGTTATAGCTTGGGGCAGGGCCTTGCTCCCAGCTTGCCAAGCGATTCTGTTGGTAGCTATAGACATAGGTGGCATTGGTTAACCAGCCATTGTGTTGATGTGCCAGTTCTGCACCTAAACGTGGGGCAGGTTGCAAAGGTAGATTGCCTCCGGCATCAAAAGTACCTTGAGATGCGTCACCAAAAATACGTCCACCTACACCATGCTGCCTCCAGTTATAGGTAAGCTCACCTTCAACACCCTTAATAGTCGCTGCTGCTTGCTGGGCTGTCACAACATTAAACCCATTGCCGTCTGCACCAGGGTTATCGATTGCTGCACCCGTGTAATAACCATAAATGTAATTATTAAAACGATTGGCATAGACGCTAGCTTTACCTCGCATTAAGCCACTCGTTTTTTGGAGATTGAACTCTAGGTTGTGTGAGGTTTCTTTTGTGAGATTTGGATTACCAATATCAAAGGTTGCTGTAGATTCATGTGCGCCATAAGAGTAGAGCTCTTGAGCGCTAGGTGCACGTTGTGAGACGGTATAGGCAACACCAGCACCATGACCTTGCATAAAGCTCCACAAGCCTCCAGCTGAGTAGGACATTAAATTGAAGCTGCGATTTTGCAGTGTGATTCCTGGAGTTGGACCCAAGTTGGTATTCTGGGTTTCTAGCTCGGTTCCCAGATTGGGGTTTTGGGCAACATGGTTGTAACGCAGACCTAAATTACCTTGAAGAGAATTCCATTGACCCTCCTCAATCCAAAATAAGGCATTGGAATTGGTTTTAGTTGGCGGCACAATCGCGTAACTCCCTGAACCAACTTCAGTTGCATTGAGGGACGCTGCAGTGGCTTGCGCTCCGAAGGTACCTTTCCATCCCGCAATGGGGTTGTGTGCTAATTCAAAGCGAGCCTCATTGGCAATATTTTTCCAGAGCGATGCCGCTTCACCAGTGTTGGTAAATTCT